>JBAXHR010000130.1:0-3186 GCA_037138835.1 Candidatus Moraniibacteriota bacterium
AGTATGCGCGTCCTAAAAAGCAAACAAGGGAAGTAAAAATTGCTGACTTAGTTTCATAGAACCCTAATTTGCGTATGACCCCATATAATCATTTAAGCATTTAAACATGCAGACATTTAAACATTCAAACAAAAGAAAAAAAATTGTGACCATTGGGGGCGGACATGGAAGTTCGATGGTATTGAGCGGGCTGAAAAAATATCCGGTGGAGCTTTCGGCGATTGTTTCGGTGGCGGATGATGGAGGTTCAACAGGAAGGCTTCGTTCTCAATTGGGCGTGCTTCCACAAGGGGACGCGCGAGAATGCCTCTTGGCACTTGGCAATTGCGAACCTTGGCTGGAAGAATTGTTGGCTTATCGTTTTGAGGCGGGAGATTTGAAAGGGCACGCAGTTGGCAATCTTTTGTTGGCAGCCTTGGAAAAAGCCAGTGGTAGTTTTGCGGAAGGTTCGCAGCGACTGGGAAAAATTTTGCAAGCCAGTGGTCAGGTGATTCCAGTCAGTGAAGATGCAATGACCTTGCAGATTGAACTGAGCAATGGAAAAATTTTGATTGGCGAAACTAATTTGGATTTCAGTGAGGAGATTCATCAATTTGGCATGAAAGATATTTCACTCTCTGCGCCTGTTCAAGCTTGCCAGCCGGCTTTGCAGGCTATTGCGCAGGCAGATTTGATTGTGCTGGGTCCAGGGGATGTGTATGGTTCTGTTTTGCCAATTTTTTTGGCAGAGGGAATTGTGGAGGCAATCAAAAAAGCCAACGCCAAAGTGCTGATGGTTTGCAATCCAACCAACCGCAAGGGGCAGACCAGTAATTTTGATTTGGCAGCTTATGTGGAGCTGTTTGAGAAAAGGCTTGGCAGTGGTAGAATTAACTATGTGATTTACAATAATGCGCCAATCCCAGAATTTCTCGTAAAAGAGTTGGAAGCAAAAGAAGGTGAAGGCTGCGTGGTGGGTTTTGACCAGGCAAAAAAACTTGCTGAAGGTTTGCAAATTATTCAGGCGCCTATTCTGCGAGAGGAAAAGATTGTCTTTAGCAAAGATGATGCAATTGCGGCAACGCGCGCTTTCATTCAATTTGATGGTGATAAGTTGGCCAAGGTTGTGATGGAGATTTTGGAGAAATAAGTATTTTAATTTTTTTGTCATCCTGAACTTGCCTGTCCGCCTTTGGAGGGAAATTGCCTGCCTGTCCGGTAGGCAGGTTTCAGAGCCTGTCCTGAATTTAGTTCAGGAATCTCGGTTACTGGAAATATTGCGAGACAAGGTGGGTAGATGCTGAAATAAATTCAGCATGACATTCTATAATCTTTTTCATAAAACAAAAAACCGTGAACCAAACAAACTTGGAAACACAAAATAATAATATTGCAGAAAAAAAAGAAAGACTTTTGACCCTTTCTGAATTTCGTCGTGAGCTGGGTATCCCTTTGGTGCTGGCGAAAAAGTTGATTGTTTGGGGCGAGGTTGAAGCAGTCAAAGCAGTGGACGGTACGCTTCGGATTGCATCTTCTGAAATTGAAATTGCCAAAAAAATAGTCGCAACACCAACGGCGAAAATCAAACTTTTTGTCAAAGCCCTTGGTCCTGGTTTGATTACAGGCGCTTCTGATGATGATCCTTCTGGAATTGGCACTTATTCTGCGGTGGGGGCATCGTTTGGACTTTCGATTTTGTGGATGGCGGTGTGGCTCTTGCCAGCCATGACGGCGATTCAAGAAGTTTGCGCGCGGATTGGCGTGGTTACTAACCAGGGATTAGCTGGAGTGATTAAAAAACATTACAGTCGCAAAATTCTTTTGGGCGCAGTGTCTCTGCTCATCGTGGCAAATGTGGTGAACATCGGAGCGGATCTCGGGGCGATGGCTGCGGCGGTTGGGATGTTCAGTGATTTGAATGTGTATGTGGTTATTTTGATTTTTACTTTGATAATTGCTTTGCTGGAAATTTTTGTGCAGTATCATCTTTATGTGAAATTTTTGAAATTCTTGGCTTTGTCAGTGCTGGCCTATGTGATCACAGGCTTTATGATTCATCCTGATTGGCTGGAAATTTTCAAACATTCTTTTGTCCCAACTATTCAATTTAACAATCAATATTTGTTTGCGATGGTGGCAGTTTTTGGCACGACGATTACGCCGTATCTTTTCTTTTGGCAAGCCTCGGAAGAGGTGGAAGAAAATAGGATTCTGAGAAAGAAAAGTCACTCTTCCAGGCGGCCGCTCAATCGCATTCCGCATATGCGAATGGATGTTTATACGGGTATGTTTTTGGCAAATATTGTTTTTTATTTCATCGTGCTGACGACCGCGCAAGTGCTTTTTGCCAATGGCATCACGAATATTGACAGTGCGGCCGATGCGGCCAAGGCGCTGGCACCACTGGCCGGCAAAAATGCGGCGGTGCTTTTTGCCATTGGGATTATTGGCACGGGCTTGTTGGCAATTCCAGTGTTGGCTGGCAGCGGGGCTTATGCGCTTTCGGAAGTGCTTGATTGGAAAGAGGGCTTGGAGCTGAAATTTTCTCAGGCAAGGGGATTTTATTTGATTATTATGCTTTCCATTGTTTTCGGGGGCTTGTTTAATTTTTTGCATATCAATCCAATCACGGCGCTTTATTGGGCAGCTTTTCTGAACGGACTTATTGCGATCCCACTTTTGTATTTGATTATGAAGATTGGCAATAATGCCGAGATTATGGGCAATGAATGTCATCCTCGTTGGGTGAAATTTTTTGGCTGGTTTGCGGTGATTGCAATGACCGTGGCAATTGTGGCAATGTTGTTTTTGAATTTTGTTTAATAGTCATCTAATGCGGATAAGTGTATTTTTTTTACACATTAATGATTTAAATAATTAACTAAATTGATTTTTGGAATTTTTAATTTCTAATTTTGAATTTTGAATCAATTTTTAATTTCTGAATTTTTAATGTTTCAAACATTTAATCATTAGAATTTCATTCAAAATTCGAAATTTATAATTCAAAATTGTTTTCATTGACTAATCGCTTATTGCTAAGTCTCAATTGGTCTCATGTCTTATGCATTAGACATAAACCTGTGAAATTGTATGGATGATTTTGAAATAAAATTTGTGAAGTTTCTGAACAAGTTTGATTTGAAAAAAATTGACAATTTTTTGAGTTTGGTTAGTTCGGTGCGTTTTTTGGCTTTTTTCTGGACG
>JBAXHR010000131.1:0-3184 GCA_037138835.1 Candidatus Moraniibacteriota bacterium
GATATAACCAAAATAACTTCCCCATAATTTACCAAAACAAAAAGAGCAGGCTCATGGCCTGCTCTTAATTTTTCTAATTTTCCTATTTCATTTGGCTAAGTCTTCCTATCTTCTTATACATCCAAATTCTTCACGCTCTTGGCGTGCGTTTGAATAAAGCGTCTGCGCGGTTCCACATCGGAGCCCATCAAAATGTCAAAAATGCGATCAGCTTCCTCAGCATCCGCAATCTTGACTTGAAACATCAAGCGCGACTCAGGATTCATCGTCGTGTCCCACAATTGTTGCGGGTTCATTTCGCCCAAACCTTTGTAGCGTTGAATCGCCACCCCTGCAATTTTCTCCACTTCGCCACCTGCCTCCTCGAGGTCATTTTGAGTCAAAGCATACTCTGCCAATTCTTCTGCTGTTGCCGTCACCACTGACACTGGCTCCGCCTTGGAAGCTTTGACTGCTTTTTTGTCGGCAGTTTTTTCAAGTGCTTTCAAGCGAAATTCTTCCACAATTTTGTCCTTTTCTTCATCGTTATAAACCCAGCGAATATCTTTGCCCTTTTGAATGCGATAAAGTGGTGGCACCGCGATATAGATATTGCCATTGGTAATCAGCTCTTCAAAATAGCGATAAAAGAAAGTGAGCAAAAGCACTCGAATATGCGAACCATCCACATCGGCATCAGCCATAATAATAATTTTGCCATACCGCAAACGACTGGCATCAAAAGTTTCGCCAATCCCTGTGCCAAGGGCAATAATAATCGGCTTAAGCGTGTCAGATTTGACCACTTTGTCCAGACTGGTTTTCTCCACATTGACCAATTTTCCGCGAAGTGGCAAAATTGCCTGAAACAAGCGGTTTCGCCCTTGCTTGGCACTTCCACCAGCAGAATCTCCTTCAACTATGTAGAGCTCAGAAATAGTCACATCCTTTGTGGAGCAGTCTGCAAGCTTGCCTGGGAGCGTCATCCCCTCCAAAGCCCCTTTTCGAAGCACCGCATCCTTGGCAGCTCTGGCCGCAATTCTGGCCCTCACAGTGAGTAAACACTTGTCAATCATAGACTTGGCATCAGCTGGATTTTTTTCCAAAAACTCCACAATTCCTTCACTCGTCACGCTGGAAACCAAACCTTTCACTTCGGCATTGCCCAATTTGGACTTGGTTTGCCCTTCAAATTGCGGGTTGCGCAATTTCACACTCACCACCGCCGTGAGCCCTTCTTTCAAATCTTCACTGGTCATCCCGCCATCCTTTTCTTTGATCAAATTGTTTTTCTTGGCATAATCATTCAGCACGCGCGTGAGTGCCATTTTGAAACCCACCACATGCATCCCACCTTCTGGCGTGAAAATATTGTTGGCAAAAGAATAAAGATGTTCTTTGTATCCTTCGGTATATTGCAAAGAAATTTCCACGGCCACATCCTCCACCGTTTTTTCCACATAAACCGGCACGGTGTTTTTCACCACTTTGCCACGATTGAGAAATTTCACAAACGACACAATCCCGCCGTCGAAATAAAATCCGTGCTTGCGCACTTTGTATTCTTCCTCTGGCTTTGAAACTTCCCTTCGATCTTCCACCACAATTTTCACGCCCTTGGTCAAATAAGCTTGCTGGCGCACATAGTCCAAAATTTTCGTCCAACTATATTTGATTTCTGGAAAAATTTCACTGTCCGCTTTGAAAATGATTGTCGTTCCATTGCGATCTCCCTTGCCGATGGCTTTCACACTGCCTTGCGGAATCCCCTGTTTGAATTCTTGCATCCAAAGCTTGCCCTCGCGACAAACCTCCACCTTTGTCCAAGCCGAAAGTGCGTTGACCACCGACACACCCACCCCATGCAGACCACCTGAAATTTTATAACCATCGCCTCCGAATTTTCCCCCTGCATGCAACACCGTGAGCACTGTTTCCAGAGTTGATTTCTTGGTTTGCGGATGAATTTCCACTGGAATTCCGCGTCCGAAATCTCGCACCGAAATCACATTATCCGGCAGCAGTTGCACCAAAATATCATCGCCCCAACCAGCCATCGCTTCATCAATCGAATTGTTCACCACTTCCCAAATCAAATGATGGAGTCCTTCCGTTGAAGTTCCCCCAATATACATCCCTGGCCGTTTGCGCACAGGATCCAACCCCTCCAACACCTGAATTGATTTTGCGCCATAATCACTCCCCTTGGTTTTTTCTTTAGCCATAATAGTAACTTTACAAATTTTTAATTATTTACTTAAACTGCTCACTCCCCACTAATTTACTAATCTTTTACTCATATACAAATCTGAATTTTATTAGTATATTCGTACAAGATTAGTATTTTCGTGGGGACTTTAAAATATTTTCGCCAATCACTCCAAATCACCCTAACTCCCTCTCCGAGTAAGAAAAAATAGTTCTACCAAAAAGATTCCTGCCACGCTCAGCGCCCCATCCCACCAAGTCAAAACGCGATATTGCTGGAAAACCAAAAGTAAAATCGCCAGCAGTGCCAACAAAAATCCTTGCCGAAAACTCACTCCAATGAAAATCATCTCTGCATCTTCATTTTTTTGCAAGCTGTGCCAAATCCAAGTTAGCAGCAGCACAAAAGAACTTGCAAAAAAAAGCAGCGTGCTGGCATAGAAAAGACCCAGCCCCACAAACCCCGTCACTTGCGGATCAACCAACCACACCACCAAACCCAATGCAATTGCAGAAACCACCCAAGCAATCCGCATTCCCCACAAATAAGCTTTTAATGTCATAAACTTTTTTATTTTGTTTTTACTTATCCATTATAGCCGATAAACTCCCAACAAGCAAGCAAAAACAACGCTTTGTAGCGTTGTTTTCAAAGGCGGGGACGGCCGGACTCGAACCGGTGACCTATTGCGTGACAGGCAATCGCTCTAACCAACTGAGCTACGCCCCCATGGGTTGTATAATGTATTTTGTATTTTGTATTTCCTGCATTTTATACAAGATACAAAATACATCCTCAGTAGCAGGGGTGGGACTCGGACCCACGACCCCAGCCTTATGAAGGCTGTGCTCTAACCAGCTGAGCTACCCTGCCGAGTTTTTCAAATAATCAACTTCTCTTTTTTCTTCCTGCTCCAACCTTTGAGTTGTCTCTCTCTTTTTAACGCAAAAATCCTTTCTTTAAAGATTTCACAATAAATCAACTTCAATGGTAATC
>JBAXHR010000132.1:0-3081 GCA_037138835.1 Candidatus Moraniibacteriota bacterium
ATTTTATATAATTAGCAGTCAGTAACTAAATAATTATTAAAACTATGGATGAAAAAGAAATTAAAGAAGCAGAAATTTTAAAGGAGGAGCTTGGCAATCCTGCTGAAGAAATTTTTGCGGAAAAAGAGCAGTCAGTGGCGGAAGTTTTGATTGCTTCAATCGATGAGAAAAATCAAAAAATCAAAAATTTGCTCTCGCTGGCAATTTTGTTGGCAGGTTTGTTTGTAGGCAGTCTATTCGTGGACATCGTGCAATTGGTGCGTGGCACTGGTTTTTCTGGGCGCGCGCTCAAAAGCACAGATGTGGCGCAAGTTGCTGGCAAAACTTGGGTAGCTTTTGCGGAGCCAATTGTCACCATCAAGGTGCTTAATGACGAAAATTGTGGCGAAGCTTGCAAACCAGATGAAATTTTGGTTGGCCTCAAGAGCGCCTTGCCAACGATGTTGACAGAAAAAGTTGACACCAATTCTTTTGAAGGCAAAAAATTGATAGCTCAATTTAGCATCAAGACTGCGCCTGCTTTCGTTTTTTCCAAAGAAATTGAAAAAACAGAGCTTTTCGCTAAGGCTCAGCCATTTTTGGAAAAACAAGGCGATTCTTATGTGATCAAATCCTTGGAAGCTGGCTTTCCAGTCGGAAAATATCTAGTAGCTCCTTCAATTTCTCAAAATGACATTCGCTTGGGTAGTGATGATGCCAAAGTTAAGGTGGTTTCTTTTACCTATTTGCAAAATCCAGCGGACAAGAAATTTTTCCAGGAAATTGTCACGCCAATGCTCAAGGATTATGGCGAGCAAATTCAATTCGTTTTCAAAAACTATTTCCCAGCTTCTTCGAAGCCTGCTGTCACGGTGGCAATGGCAACGCAATGTGCTGATGCGCAAGGAAAATTCCTGCCTTTCGTGGACAAACTTTTTGCCACTCAGGAAGTTTGGAGCAAAGCCACGGATGCTTCGGGAATTTTCAAGGGCTACGCCGCAATGCTCAAGCTCAATGTCAATGATTTTGCCAAATGCCTCAGCACAAAGCAATTTCAAGACAAATTGGATGGTTCCATCAAAGATGGTCAAGATTTCGGTATTCAAGCCACTCCCGCTCTCTTTATTGGCAATGATTTGCAAAAACCAACGGCTGCTTACGGCGATATCAGGGAGGCATTGGACAAACAACTCGGAAAATAGTTTTCAAAGGTCAAAATCAGCAAAACAAGAAATTTCGTCGCAAGGCGAAATTTTTTGCTATACTTGACAATATTTTTCTTATGTGCTACAGTTCACTGTTAATTAAATAAGCTTTAAACCTATGCCATTTGTGTCTCAAAATATCAAATTTCAACTCAAAAAGATTGCCATCTTGGTGATTCTTTTCTCTGCTGTTTTTTTTGGTGCTTTTTATGTGGTCAATTTTTTCGATCCGCATCCTGCCTCCAAGCAAGCCATTATCGTGCAGGCGCCTGCTGATAATTTAGTTGTAAACAGGCCAGAAAATCAAAATGGACAAGCCTCGCAAGCTGTTGTCAAAAGGCAAGTCAAATCCTTGGCCTTTGAAGATTGGGCACGGATTAACAATCTGGATGGTAGTAATTTGTATGACGGTGATCAAGACAAAGATGGCTTGGCAAACTATTTGGAATATCTTCACGGCACTGACCCAAACAATGCAGACACGGATGGTGACAATTTCTCAGACGCCGTGGAAATCAAAAATGGTTATGACCCTGATGCAAAAGGTGAAGCGATGACCACAGTTTCGGTTGAAATTGAAAAAATGGGTGTCAGCGCGCCGATGATTTGGTCAAAGACTGATGTGGAAGACAAGATGTTGGCAGATTTGGAAAGCGGTTTGGCACATTTTGTCAAAACCGCTTCCCCTGGGCAAAATGGCAATATGATTGTTTCTGGCCATTCCAGCAACTATCTTTGGGCCAAGGGTGGATACAATCACATTTTTGAAAAACTCAATGATTTGCAAGCAGGTGACCGCGTGACCATCAAAGCCGTGCAACGCAATGGAAGGATGTTTGAATATGAGTATAAGATCACGGAAAAATATGTCACTGCTCCTGATGATGAAAAGATTTTTGCCAACACGCCCAACCCAACTCTCACCCTTAGCACCTGTTGGCCACTCGGCACGAGTTTGAGAAGATTGATTGTGAAGGGGGAATTGGTTCAATAGTTCACGGTTTTCGGTTCACAGTTGTTTTTCTTTCCCGTCATCGCGATCCGCCCTGGGCGGAGTGGAAAATAAGGAGCAGAGCCTGGCCCTGGATTGCTTCGGATGATTACATCCTCGCAAAGACAGTTTAATTTATTTTGGATATCTGTAAACTTTCGTAGATTCGTATATATTTCGTAGTTTCGTATCGGTTAGTATAAGTTAAGTTAATTTATTTTTAAACAATAATCATATGAACAAGCAAAAAATCGTAGTGTTTTCAATGGTTTTGTCAGTCGTGTTGTTTTCAGCCAGCAGTGCCTTGGCAGGGGACATTAGTGTGAAAAATGAAAGTAGCAACACCAGCAATGTGAATGTCAATTCAACTTCCAATGCAACTGCCACAGGTGGCAGTGTGACTGTCAGCGGTGGTGGAACTTGCCCAAATTGTGGTGGTGGTGCGAGCATTATTGCCCAAGGTGGCAATGCCAGTTCTTCTAGCACTGCCAATGCTTCAGTAAGTCAAAGTTCTTCTTCATCTTCAAAGATTGAAATTGACAAAGATGGTGATCATAATGACAATGACAAAAATCATAATGACGAAAATCACAAGAACGGCAAAAAGCATTTGCCAGCCACGGGCAGTGGGATTGCTGGTTTGTTTATCTTGATCGTGCTTGCTCTTGGCGCTGTTGCGTTTGTTGCAAAGAAAGCCAAATAAATTGTTACATTGTTACATTGTTAAATTGTTGGGATTCAAATCTTGAAAAAATAGCTGTCATTGCGAGGATTTTTGTACTCGAAAATCCGAAGCAATCCAGAGCTGGGCTAACTTTTCTTTTAATATGAGTACATATTTTCTTCGCTCACTCGGTAGTAAAAAATAAATTTTTTACTACTCTCGTTTCGCTTGAAAATAGAAAA
>JBAXHR010000133.1:0-3056 GCA_037138835.1 Candidatus Moraniibacteriota bacterium
CTGCTAATGTGTTAGCTGGGTAAAACCGGCTCGAGGGTTCGAATCCCTCTCTCTCCTCCAATAACAAACCGCCAGTTGGCGGTTTTTGTTTATTTTGAAATAGGGTTATAATGAAAGAACTTAAAAATTAATTCAAGAAGTTATGTTACTCAAAGCTATTCAAAATCGTCGCAGTTTTCGGATATACAAAAGTGAGCCAGTTTCGGATGAATTGGTCAGTGATGTGATTAAGGCGGCGCAATTTGCGCCGACCGCCCATGACAAAAGAGCCATTGAGTTTGTAGTTATCCGAGATCAAGCGACCAAAGATGCAATTTTTGCCATAGTAGATCAAGAATATGTCAAAGAAGCTCCTGTATTGGTTGCACCAGTGGCAACTGATCAAGCAACTTTACCTGTGGAGGATCTCTCGGTGGCTTCGGCACAAATGTTTTTGCAGGCTACTGAGCTTGGGCTTGGTAGCGTGTGGAAGCATCTCTCTGCCAAAGAAGATGAAGTCAAAAAAATACTTGGTGTACCTCAAAATTTTCGCATGATCAATCTTATTCCATTGGGTTTCCCAAATGAAGAAAAGCCACCGCACAGTGATGAGGAGTTTATTTCAGAAAAAATCCATCAGGAGAAGTGGTAATGTCATTTTTATTTTTTTATTAAACTATATGAAAGAAAGTTATTCTTTTGAACCAATTAAAAAAGAAATTGAAAAAAAGAAAGAATCTCCAATAATAGAGCCTCTTACTGCTATTGAAAACGAAAAGGAAGCAACCGAAAATGAAAAGGAGATGACTTTGAAGGATCATTGGTTTTCTTTGCGTCAATCGATTCAAGAGAAAGTGTTAGTTAGAGAAAAAAAAGAAGATGAACAAGACGAGATAAAACTATTGAGCGAGCTTATTACGCCTGCCTTAATGGCTGAATATAAACAAATTTTGAAGGGCTTTAATGGGAAAGCTAAGAAATCAGAAGAGCATCTGCAGCGGGAATTCATCGATGTTAACGAGGAAATATTTTCGGCTAATATTGAAAGTTGGATTGAAAATTTAATAGTTGAAGTTAGAGATAAAAAGGGGAATGATTTTAATGAAAATGAAAATGAAATTGAAGAATTGCGCACGCAATGTTGGTTGCTTTTTGATTCAATTGGCAATGTAATGAACACAAAATCCATAGAAATGGATGTTGTGGATTTCTTTAAGAATAGTGCGGTTGATAAAAACAAAGAAAAAGAATCGGCAAAACAAGAGATAGAATTGATAGCTGATTTGCAAAAGCGTTATCCATTGGATAAAATTGAACTTGAAATTCTGGTTAATTTGATCAGCACCAGTGATGATGAGGGAAAAAATTATTCACCAAAAATTTTAGTTGAAACAATCTCACGACTTTGGAATGAATATGAGTTAGGTGAGAAAAAGGGAGCTATAGCAAAAATTTCTCTCGGGTATTTGATGTCTAAGGGTGTGAATAGTTTTGCACCATCTTTATTTCAAAATGTGATAGCTCATGATAAATTTAATCTTGCCGTTTTTTTGGAATATAACGGATTAAATAAAATATCAGATGTCATAGATGCAAAAATGGATGTTGAATTGGCAAAACTAATGAGTGAAATCAACCACCGGATAAATGAGCGCATAACTAATTCATTATTTTTTCAAGAGTTTGAATTTATTCATGAGAAATCGTTAGGGGAAATTTTTGCAACTCTTGAGAGAGGGAAGAACTCAACGGAAATGATTTTGCAAGACAGTATCTCTAGGTTTGCGCCAGTATTGACTGGGATAGCTATGTCCCTTGTTTTTCTGACTAAAATTAATCCAGCACTCGGAGTAATTGGTATTGGAAGTTTGCCGTTCATGTATAAAGTTGCCAAAAAACAAAATGCCAAAATAATGCCAATGTATGGAAAAGAGAGGCGAGAGGGCGAAAGAATAGAAACAAAACTTGGATCCATAAAAAGTGGTTTTGAAGAAGTGAAAACTTCTCCAGACGCATCATCTGTGGCACATCATGTAAAAGAGCAATTAAATACTCGAGATATTTTATCAATGGAAAGGAGTATTGAGGAAATAAAAATGCGCTTAAAGCGTATGATTCCTTTTGATGTTGCTACGGTCGTAGCTGCTGGCGTGGGCTTTGGGCTTCAAGAGGTAGGTATGATTCCAGGTGGAGCTGTTTTGTCGAATATAATATATTCAAATCAATTAAATTATCCAATTCAGGAGTTGGTGCAACTTTATTTTGATCAATTTGCTCGTTACATTCAAGATATCCAGCGGATGGAGGAAATTTTTGGAAAATATGAAAAGTTGGATTTGCCTGAGGGCGAAAAGGAACGGAATCGGATAGCTGTTTCCGAATTGAAGAATTTAGATATCATTGTTAAGGATTTGCAATTTAAGGATATCTTGCGTGGGGTGAATTTGGAAATTAAGCAAGGGGAATTTCTATCAATAGCTGGCGCCTCTGGTGCGGGCAAGTCTACCTTGTTGCGTAATTTGGTGGGCTTGTATAAACCAGATAAGGGAAGCGTGGAGATAGGCGGAACCAAAAACGACGAGATTAAAAAATACGGTGAAGGATCAATTTACTCCATCATGTCTTATTGCAATCAGGACCCGCAGATTTTTGAGGGGATGACTTTACGTGAAAATTTGCTACTCTGGTCAAAAGAGGAAATCGCGGATGAAAAAATAAAAAAAGTTTTGGGTGATTTGCATTTGGATAAGTTTATGGGCAGACTTGATGAAGAAGTAACGCATTTTTCAGGTGGCGAAAAAGTCAGAATTGGAGTGGCGCGCACTTTAATCAAAGGCGCAAAAATTATGCTCCTTGATGAGCCGACTGCAAGTCTTGATTCGCAAGCTGGTACGGAGGTTAGGAAAATCATTAGTGAGATACATGAAAAATATTCAGACACCACAATTATTTGCGTTTCTCATGATGAGGAGTTGATTAAATCAAGCAAGCGGTCAATCAATATGACCGAGTTGCAAAAATAAGCCCGCCCGAATTTCGCCAAAACAAAAAGAGGAGCAAGCGGAGGATTCCTCCCC
>JBAXHR010000134.1:0-3038 GCA_037138835.1 Candidatus Moraniibacteriota bacterium
GGGCAGTGTTTTTTGATTTAATATTATTTTTTGCCCAACACGATTTTAACCTCACTTTCCTCTCCCTTATGGGCAATTTTTAAGGTCACTTCATCGCCAGGATTGTGTTTGGTGATCAAATCAGCCAGTTGATTTTCTTCAGTCAACTTCTGCCCATTCACTTCCAAGATAATATCATTTTCCACCAGACCCGCTTTGTCCGCCGGCGACCCTGGGGCAATTGCCAAATCAGTTTGCTGTTGACCACGCACAATCAATGCCCCATAGCCATAAGGCAAATTATTGGCCTTTTGAAGTTCTGGCGTAATTTGCAAATAACGCGCGCCCAAGAAAGCAACTGCCTTTTCGGCGATGTTGCCCGTGCTTTTCACTTGCTCAAAAACATCCTTGGCTTCATTGCCCAGCAAAGCAAAACCAATGTTCTCGGCGCTTGCCATCGCCACATTGATCCCAATCACATTACCTTCCAAATCCAACATCGGCCCGCCAGAATTGCCAGGATTGATTGCCGCATCACTTTGAATCAAATTTTTCAATTTTTCCGTTGGCGCAAAACCACCCCCCGCCGTGATTGAGCGCGCCAGTCCTGAAATCACACCCTTGCTCACCGTGTTGTTGAATTCTCCCAGCGCATAGCCAATGGTGATCACTGTTTGGCCAACTTGCAATTTGCCAGAATCTGCAAAAGTCAGAAAAGGCAAATTCTCCTTGTCAATTTTCAGCACCGCCAAATCATTTTGGGGATCTCGCGCCACCACTTTGGCCTTGATTTTCTCCCCTCGTTCATTGCCGTTGTTCAAATAAACCGTATAGTCCGCATTTTGCTCGCTGACGACATGTTTGTTCGTAATGATATATCCATCGGCCGAAACCAAAAAACCTGTGCCAGCCCCAATTTTTTGCTCTTGGGTGCCATTCTGGCGTTGTTGCGGAACCGCAAAGAATTGCCTGAATTGCTCTGGGATGCCCGCCGGCAAATCAGAATAAGTTTCATAAGTTGGCACTTGCGCCGAAGCCACGATACTCACCACGGCAGGAGAAGCTTTTTTGACCACTTCAATCACTTGTGATTGCTCGTCCACAATCCTGAGTGGCTGCACACTTTGAGGTTGCTCTTTTTTGAAAAATTCTTCAACTGCTGCCAAAAAACTTTGTGGACGCACTTTCCCCCACTGTTGATATTTTTCCACGCCCCAGGCAACTGACCTTGACACCGCAAAAAAAACACCGCCGCCAACCAAGGCAGCGCAAACGACAATCAGCACCAACTTTTTAAACGAGAGATTGAAATTTTCTTTGATTTGCATATTTTTATGTTTAATTTGTTATTTAATTTATTAATTTGTTATTAAGTTATATACTCTATTTTAAAAAATTCCCACTTAATGTCAAGCTGGAAATTTTAAGCCCACCATTCAATACGCACAGCCCAAAAAAACATTTCAAAAAATTGCGAAGGTTTACCCTTGCCAAACTCTTTTGGTTTGCTATAATGGTTTCATTGCCCCAAAAGGCAATGTTATTCTGCGATAGCTCTCCGCCAGCTGGCTGAGTGTTGTCAAGATGAATAAGGCTTAACAATATATTCCGCGATAGCTCAACGGTAGAGCAGTTGACTGTGGTACACATCTTTCAAATGTCGTATAATACGCATATGAAAGAAACCCGAAAATATGCTGACCGCCGAGAGTATATGATTAAAGCTGTTTCGAAAAGACGCAAAAAGCTTCGAGAAATGGCCATTCAATACGGAGGTGGTAAATGTGCACTTTGTGGCTATGAGCGTTGCAGTGACGCATTAGAATTTCATCATCTGGATTCTTCCAAAAAAGACTTTGCAATTTCCCAAGGTGGGTTAACTCGCAGTTGGGAGAAAACGAGAACTGAAATTGATAAATGTGTGCTGGTATGCGCCAATTGCCATCGAGAATTGCACAACAATATTCGCAGCCTTCCAGAGAAATCTGGGAGTGAAGAATGAGGTGAATTGTCCCGCTAGTCGGGATCCTGCCATGTTGGCAGTGACTGGAAGCCTAACATTTCTCAGCAGGAATCATGGTAATCAGCAGCCTAGCCTAGCCCCTTTGCAAAAAGTGCTAGGAAGGTTCAGAGACTATCTCGCAAGAGAGTACTTGTCCGCCTTTGGCGGACCAGGAAGCGCCTCATCCCGAACTATTTTTCAAAAAATAACGGGAATGATATAGTCCACCCTTTTTGGAAACAAAGAGATAATGTGTAATCAATTGGTTCCAGGTTCGAATCCTGGTCGCGGAGCCCTGTACTAGACGGTACAGGGCGGAGCCACCTTAGTGTGAGATCCGTCCTGTATTCAAAAGCACACCTTGTTGGTGTGTTTTTGCTTTGTGTGTATAATTTAGTTATGGAAAGAGAAATTAGTTGAGTACGGTCTTTGACTGGGGCTATTTTTGAGCATCAAAAAACCTGCCAACAATTTTGAAGACAGGACATTTTAAATGAAAAAACAGCGAACACTAAACGCTAGGCTACAGTTAAGATGCAAAGTTTCAACTGTAGCCCATTCCATTCACTTTCTTGGCGTAATATTATATGTCGCAATCTGAATTGCCCACATAGCTATTAGCCAAAAAATAGAAATTCCAGCGATGTGCCACCAAATAGAAGTGGTCACAAAGAGAGCAAAAATATGCACAAACTTATAGTCTTTACTGATTCCAAAAACTACAGGCAAAGTTCGCATACCTTCCACTGAATCCTCTACAACATCCCGCAAGTCGCCAGCAAAATTTCTAACAGCAAGAACTCCAAGAACAAGAAAAGTTAAAGGACTTTCAAAACCAACAACTCCTACTGCTAAAAAATAATATTGAAAACCTCTTGCCAATGGAGCAAGATAAGAAAACGGCACATGTTTTTTCCTTACATACAACATGCTTGCAACAATAAAACCAATCACTGCAAGTTTTGCATACAAGAAAATACCAACAACACCTATGAAAACCCAGGAGGGTGTAAAATACTTTGTGTAAATGGTACTATTAGGAAACTAATAAAATCAT
>JBAXHR010000135.1:0-3023 GCA_037138835.1 Candidatus Moraniibacteriota bacterium
AAATTGGCGGAATTGGCAAAGTGGGGTTTGAATTTGCGGGTGTGGCTGCTTGCTGGCCACTGACGGCTCTGATGATGGCCATTTCCAAAGGCAGTTGTGGGATGAAAGAGGATTTGATTTTGGTGCCAATTTCCACAAAGCATTGCATCAAAAAAAGAATTTCTTGCGGAGTTTGGTGTTTAGCTTGAAGCAAGAGGGCGTTGGCTTGTTCGCTGGTAAGTTCAAAAGAAAAAAGTTTGGCCAGTTTCTCATCCACGCTGACCAACATCAATTGACGCAAATAGTTCACAAAAGATTTGTTGAAAACTTCCAAATCATAGCCATCTTGGGCAAGTTGGTTGACGAGCGAAATGCCAGCAGTTGAATTTTTCTCAAACAGGAAAGTTGCCAAGGCTTCCAAGGATTGACGCTTGGTGGTGCCGAGCATTTCCTCCACTTCTTTGGCGGTAATATCCTTGTCTTGGCTGGCGATAACCTGAGCAAAAAGTGATTCAGCGTCACGCATGCCACCTTCACCAGCCAGAGCAATCATTTCAAGGGCATTTTTTTCGATGACAATTTTTTCACTTTCAGCAATAAGGGAAAGTTTTTCCACAATATGTTCCAAAGAAAGGCGGGTGAAATCATAGCGTTGGCAACGCGAAATGATGGTGTCTGGAACTTTGTGAATTTCCGTGGTAGCCAAAATGAAAATCACATGGGCAGGTGGTTCTTCCAAGGTTTTGAGCAGGGCATTGAAAGCTCCCGTGGAGAGCATATGCACTTCATCGATGATATAGACTTTGAATTTTGCCAAAGATGGTGGAAATTTGACATTTTCTCGCAGCTCGCGGATGTTGTCCACGCCCGTGTTGGAAGCAGCGTCAATTTCGAAAATATCCAAAGACCTGCCTTGGGTGATGCTTTGACAAATTTCACATTCCAAGCAGGGGTTGCTATCTTTCAAATTGGTGCAATTGACGGCGCGCGCAAAGATGCGTGCCATGGTCGTCTTGCCAGTGCCACGCGGCCCTGTGAAAAGATAAGCGTGCGCCACGCGATTGCTGGCAATTGAATTGGACAGGGTTTGGACAATGTGTTTTTGCCCAATGACATCCGCAAAAGTCTGCGGACGGTACTTGCGGTATAAAGATAATGACATAATTAAGTTATAAAGTTCATAAAGTTATAAAGTTCATAAAGAAAATTTCTTTACTTTTATAGTATATCATTTCATCGCTAAAAACAAAACTCCCCAGAAAAGAGGAGCTATGTAAAATATTTTGTATTGGAATGCTATTTCTTGAATACCCAAAGTTTGTAGCCGATGAAGTTCCAGGCGAGACCAACAATGGAACCGACAGCAGCGCTGAGCGTTCCGATTTGAGCAAGTTGGAGGTCGCTAAGATTTGTTTTTGAACCAGCCATGATAGCAAATGCAACAGAGGCAGCGACTACATTAATGAGAAAACCAATCAAGCTGACTGCAAAAAATTGCAAAAATTCTGATTTGGTTTGTTGTTTTTTGCCTTGATCGAAAGTCCAATATTTGTTCCAGAAATAACTGCTAATGTTGGCGACGATAAAAGAGATGGCCTTAAAAAGGGAATAGAAAGTAACTACTCCGATAATAGCGGTGTTGCTGTTGATGCCAAACTGAGTGCTGAAAAGAAAAGTGATCAACGCCAGCACGCCAAGATCAACCAAAACATTGGAAACTCCAATGATGCCAAATTTGGCGATTTGATAAATGATGGCAATTTTTTTGCCAAGCAAAAATGCAATGCGCAAGCCAAGTGGGGTAGCGAGCAGGAAAAAGGGGACAATCGCAAGCCAAAATTTTGCGAAAATTTCTGGTCGGTTGGTTTTCAAAATTGGCAAAAGTAGCAAGCCAATAAGTAATCCAGCAGCGACAGCAAAGCGATAATCTCGTTGGGTGATTTTGATTTCAGTTTGTTTTTCCATAAGTTTTTGTTAAAAGACTGACTTGTTTTGGGTTTGTTGTTGGGCGGCAATTTCTTTTTCCAAATCAGCGATGTCAGAAGTCCATTCATCTTCAAGTTCTTCTTCGGTTGGCTCAGGCTTTTTGACAGGCGCAACGGCTGCTGCTGGTGTTGATTGGGTCAGTTCTTTTTTCCAAGAGTTAAAACCACCGTCGGAAGGGAAGCGACTGTTGCTGGAGGAAGTTGCAGTTGTTGCTGTGATTTCTTCTTCTCCAAAATCATCTGCAACTGGTGCGACTGTTTTTTCGACAGATTTTGCAACAGGCGCGGTCGACATTTTGATTTCGCCGCCTTTGGCCAAGACATTTTCAATCGCAGCCCAAGTGCAATCAAGGTCACGAGCAGTCATAATCACCACTTCATCTCCCGGCTCAGCTTTGAAATAGGTAATGGAAGCAAGCAAGACGCGATATGGTTTGCCTTCGGACAAAATAAAATAATTGCCTTTTTCGTCTTGACTGACAATGCCGATGATGCTTTTGCGATTGGCGGGTCCGATTTGTTTGTAAACAAAAGAACCATCAGCTGTAATATTCAATTTAAGCAAATCTCCTTCAACAAGTTTTGATTTTGAGGCATAGTTGGCTGGCACGGGATATTGGCGACCATCAGTGCCGTGCATAATTTGTCCATCAAAAGTTCCCTCGACAATGGTGCCATCACCTTCTTCGGTTTCAAGTTTGCGCTTGCGACCAGTTTTTTTCTTGCCTTCCATTTGCAGGAGCATCGCCTTGGCGCTCTGCATCGTTTTTTCCGCATTCAAAATCATCTGCCGTAGCATTTCGATTTTGTGAGCTTTTTCATTTTCACTGATTTCTTCGGGATTGAGTTGGGTTGTCATTTTGTTTTTTGAGCAAAGAAAATCTCAAGTATTTTTTCTCAAGAGTCACCTGCTTTTTTGTTTTTTGTTTTATGAATAAATTATACACCATATTTTGAAAAAGGACAAATGAAATTGCAAATGTTCGCGAATTTTCTGCCTACTGGCAGATAGGCGAATTTTACGAATGGTTGAATGATGGTATAATGAAAGAATAATTT
>JBAXHR010000136.1:0-3017 GCA_037138835.1 Candidatus Moraniibacteriota bacterium
AGTAGATGACCAGTTGCCGCGGTTCCCGCCACGGAGCGTGGTAGCCGTGGTGGCGCCAACCACGCTGGCTCCAAGCAAACGACCATAATCACCCAGCGATTGCAGATGAAGATTAAATTTGAAATTACGAGCAAGTAAAAAGTATGCTGCAAAACAGCCTAATAGACCGCCAAATGCAAGTTGCATACCCATGAGTAAATCATGGCCGCCGCCCATCTCACCAAATGCGGCGCCCACAAATAAAAATGGCCAGTATTGCGCCCCAAGAACGAGCAGCATTCCCAAACCAATTCCAGCGGGTATCCAGATGACACTTTCACCAACAACACCAGAAAAATAGTTGAGGATAAAATAAAAAGCATCAAACAGATTGATTATAAGGGTAAGGTTTATGATATAAATGTTTCCAATGTTCATAATTATATCGCAAATGGAGTTGTGGTGCATAATTCGATTTACAAGTTCAGAGGGGCGGACATTCAAAATATTTTGAATTTTGAAAAAGATTATGGCGAAACTAAGGTTATTCACTTGGAACAAAATTATCGCTCTAGTCAGGTGATTTTGGATGCGGCTTATGGCGTGATTTCCAAAAATATCAATCGCAAAGACAAAAAACTTTGGACGGAAAAAGAAAGTGGACACTTGGTTTGTTCTTATGAAGCGCAAGATGAGCGGGATGAGGCCGAATTTATTGCCAAAGAAATTGCCAACAATGCCAAGGGAGTTTTCAAAAAATTCGTGGTGCTTTATCGCACAAACGCGCAATCGCGCACGATTGAGGAAATTTTCTTGAAACGCTCCATTCCCTACCGCATCATTGGCGGGATTAAATTTTATCAACGCAAAGAAGTCAAAGATATCGTGGCTTACATTCGTTTGATTGCAAATTTCAATGACACCATTTCCTTGGCGCGCATTGTTAATGAACCCAAGCGCTCCATTGGGGAAATGACTTTGAAAAAATGGTTGGCAGTGGCAAAAAATTTGCAAATTAGTCCAATGGAAATTTCAGCTGAATTTTTGAGTCAAGTGAAATTGCCAACTTCCAAGATTGATGAGATTTTGAAATTTTGTGAGTTTGTCAAACGCATGAAGGAAGCACAACCGCGACTCAAGTTGGCGGATTTTGTGGAAAAAGTTTTCAAGGAAAGCGGCTATGAAAAAATGTTGCTGGCAGAAGGTCCAGAAGGCGAGTTGCGTTGGGAAAATGTGAAAGAGTTGGTTTCGGTGGCGCAGCGATATGACGAGATCGAAAAAGATGATTTGCCTACTTCGACGGTAGGTATTGACTTGCTGAGCACTTTTTTGGAGGAAGTGGCCTTGGCTTCGGATGTGGACAATGTTGATCAAAATCAAGATGCCGTGCATTTGATGACGCTCCATAGCGCTAAGGGCTTGGAATTTCCAACGGTTTTCATTGTGGGACTCGAAGAAGGCATTCTGCCACATTCCCGCAGTTTGATTTCGGGCGCAGAAATGGAAGAAGAGCGCCGTTTGATGTATGTGGGACTGACGCGCGCCAAAGAAAAAATTTATTTGCTTTTCACTCGCCAGCGCACTTTGTTTGGCACGGTGCAAATGAATGCCCCTTCGCGCTTTTTGGATGATATTGAAGAAAAATTGCTTGAACAAAAATCTTATCGAGAAAAGGAGCAAACTTTCTTCAGTTCTTTGCTGGAGAAAAATTATCCTGCTTCGCGGGCGAAGGTCAATGCGCAAAATTATGCCAGTCTTGGCAGCGAAAAATTGGTTGGGCTGGAGAAAGAAAATAGCGTTGAAAAAATCCAACTGAAAGGTGGCGAACGCGTGGCGCATCAAGAATTTGGTGAAGGCATTGTGGTTTCAGTTTCTGGGGATGTGGTGGCGGTGGCTTTCAAAAAAGCCGGAATAAAAAGGCTTTCCATGGAATTTGCAAAACTAAAAAAACTTGCATAATTTTTAATTTGAAATTTTTAATTTGATTAAAAATTTCAAATTTCAAATTGTTTGGTTTTTCCATGAAATTTCTTGTGGATTTCTTTGAGTTGGGGGTTGGTGATGTGGGTGTAAATTTGGGTGGTGGTGATGGAGGAGTGGCCAAGCATTGTTTGGACACTGCGAATGTCGGCGCCGTTGGAAAGTAGGTCAGTGGCGAAACTGTGACGCAAAGTGTGCGGATGCACCTGTTTGACAAGCCCAGCTTTGGCAGCATAAAATTTCACAATTCTTTGAATGGAGCGCGGGGTCAAGCGACGACTTGTTGGGTCGGTGTCGGTTTTGGTTTTGGACTTGGAAAAATGCACAAAAAGGGCGGGGTCGAGATCAATTCTTTTTTCCAAATATTTTTCCAAAGATCTTTTGGCGCTGTCGGAAACAAAAACCAAGCGCAATTTGTCACCTTTGCCTCGCACGGAAAATTCTTGTCTTTCCAAATTGAGATGCTCACGGTTAAGACTGGTTAGTTCCGAAACACGAAGGCCAGCAGAAAAGAGCAATTCCAAGATTGAGCGATCGCGCAGGCTTTTCAAGGTGCTATCTGCGGCGCAGTTCAAGAGACGCTGGACTTCTTCACCATCAAGAAATTCAATTTCATGGCTGGGGTTTTTTCCGATTTCAATTTTTTCACTGGCCATGCTTTTAATGTCGCGCTTGGCTAGATATTTGAGAAAATTTCGCAAGCCAATTAAATGGTAGTTTTGGGTAATTTTTTTCAGGGGTTTACCATTTTCATCTTCAAATCGGTTGAGAAAGAGGCGATAATTGCGCACAAGTTCAGGCGTGATTTGCTCAGGTTTGTTGATTTTTGCCCACAACAAAAAGCGTTGAAGATAATGGTGGTAGTTCTCAATTGTTTTTTGCGAGCGATTTTTCTCGACTTCAAGATATTCGAGAAAATTCGTTGTCAACTTATTGATAGTGGACATGGGTTTGTTTGATTTGAATACTGTTGTTTTTTCTTCGAAATTTAAGTTTTAATACTGAATCAATTAAATTACTGGTGGTTGCAAGGAGGTCGAGCCTCCCTAATGGAGGCT
>JBAXHR010000137.1:0-3010 GCA_037138835.1 Candidatus Moraniibacteriota bacterium
CCATTAGGGAGGCTCGACCTCCTTGCAACCACCAGTAATTTAATTGATTCGGTATTATCTCCCAAAAAACAACAGCAAGAAAGCCAGAAGAACCTCACTTCGCATTTTGCCAACTGCCCGCGAGAAAATCATCTTGCAATTGTCCTCACTTTTGCCAGAAATTTCCGCGATTTCCTTGTAAGTTAGCCCGCTCCAAATTCTCAACATCACAATATCTCGTTGCTCGGGTTTGAGCTCTTTGAGCAATTTTTCCACTTGAGCAAATTTGTCTTTGTTTTCCACATCCTTCAGCAAATCCTCACCATTGTCCAAATCCCAAGCATCTGAAATATCC
This sequence comes from Candidatus Moraniibacteriota bacterium, assembly GCA_037138835.1. Taxonomy (GTDB): domain Bacteria; phylum Patescibacteriota; class Minisyncoccia; order Moranbacterales; family GWC2-37-73; genus CAIPMZ01. The sequence goes on from JBAXHR010000137.1 coordinate 335, forward strand.
GCATGAACTTTCTGCGTGCGATAATGATCAATCACCGTGTTGGTTGCAATGCGATAAAGCCAAGAGGAGAAAGAGCCTTTGTCGGCTTGATAAGTCCCCAACTTTTCCAAGGCTTTCACAAAAGTTTTGCTACACAAATCCTGCGCAATTTCCCGGTGATGCGTTTTGAAATAGATAAAATCATAAATCTTGCGCACATATTTGTCATAAAGCAAGCCAAAATCCTCGGTTTTGCCAGCGCGAAAACTCGCCACCAGTTGGGCGTCATCAAACAAATTGAATGTTTCTTGTTGGAGCATATTTTCCTTTTCTTGTTACCCACCAAAACCTCACTGCAAGTTACAACGAACCGCCAGCCGAAAGGTAACAAACAAATTTTTTATTTCTGTTTTTTAGTAAATTGAAGTTTTCCAATTTAATTTCCAAACTCGCAATTTATGCCCGCTCTATTTCAACGAAAAAATAGCATAGCAATGTAACAATTCTAAACTCTTTAGCGCCCATAAACATCCTCGAATCTTTCAATGTCATCTTCGCCCAAATAACTGCCGGTTTGAACTTCGATGATTTCGAGATTTTCATTGCCAGTGTTGGAAAGTTGATGCTTGGAATTGGCAGTGATAAAGGTGCTTTCGTTTTCATGCAAAACTAGAATGTTTTCACCATTAACCACTTTTGCCGTACCCTTGACCACCACCCAGTGCTCTGCCCTATTTTTATGTGCCTGCAAGCTCAAAATTCCACCTGGGTAAACCGTAATTTTTTTGACCTTGTGATTTTGCGACTCAATCAGAATTTCATATTTTCCCCACGGCCGCTGCACTTCAATGTTATGTTCAATTTCCTTGTAATTATTTTCCTGCAAATATTTCACCACTTTTTTCACATCCTCACTCTTGCCTCGCTGATGAATCAAGATGCAATCATTATTTTCCACCACCACCAAATCTTTCACGCCCACCAAGGCCACCAAACGATCAGTGGAAGAATGCACAAAATTGTTCTCACTTTCAATTGCGATGTGCCTGGTTTGCAATTTTTCCTGCTTAGTCAGCACCTGCGCCAACGCGTCGAAAGAACCAATGTCGCTCCAACCAAACTCACCCTCAAAGACAATCACCTTGTCCGATTTTTCAGAAATGGCTGTGTCAATTGCTTCAGGCTCCAGTTGGGCAAAATCAGCCACAAAATCAGCATACTTTTTTTCAAAAGCTCCAAAAAGTTTTGGGCTGTGTTTTTCAAGCTCTACTGCAAAAGTTTGCGCATTGAAAATATACATCCCTGAATTCCAAACATACTCCCCAGAGTCCAAATACTGCTTTGCAATTTCCTTGCTGGGCTTTTCTTTGAAAGTTTCCACCAAAAAATAACCATCTTCTTTCTTGCCCTTCTTGATGTAACCAAAACCTGTTTCCGGACTGGTCGGCGTAATGCCAATAGTGCCAATATGGTCACCGACTTTTGCCAAAGCATTTTTGGCAATCTCTACAAAAACAGTAGGCTTTGCAATAAAGTGATCTGCAGGCAAGATAAACACTGGTTGATTTGCGTGCACGCCAATCTCCTGTGTCAGATATTTCATCCCCAGTGCAATAGCGGGCGCCGTGTTTTTGGAAACTGGTTCCGTGATAATTTGGCGCTTAGAAATCTGCGGATAAATGTCGCGCAATTGATTGAACACATTGAAATAGTTTTCCTGATTGGTCGACAGAAAAATGTTTTCCGGTGGCATCACTTTTTGCATCCGCAAAAAAGTTTCCTGAAGCAACGAATAGTCGTTATAAAGTTTCAGGAATTGTTTCGGAAAGTTTTTGCGCGACAGTGGCCAAAGACGAGTGCCAGAACCCCCACAAAGGATAATACTATACATATTAAATGATGATAAGTTTATAAAATTATTCAAGCACTCGCAAGCCTCCAAAATCAGTTTTGGCAACTGATTTGTAAAGTGGATTTTTTTTGAGAGCTGGCTGGCCATTTTCATCTTCAACCACATAAAAAGCAAAACCTCGCATTTGTTTGACCAATTCATAATCGGCGTGGCCAGGAAAACTCACGGGGTCGCGATCTTCAAAATCCACGGGACTGTCATCAATTGTGACCAAATAAGTCTGACCGGTGTTGACCACCAAATGTCCAAATTTGAGTGGCATAAAAACTTCGTCGCCCGCCTTGACCACCACCGCCCTAAAATCCTCCACTTGGTCAGCCAACAAATTCCCTTGCTGGTCTTCCATCAATTTTTGTAGCAACGCCACGCCTTGCCCGAAAACAATGGAATAATTTTCACTCAGCTCGCCGATATGATAATGTCCATAAGTCTTGATATACTCGCCTGAAATTGTGCCTGGCTCCCAAACGGTCGTGTTTTTCTGCTCCACGCCACCGCGGAGCATATAGTAATGAATCGCCGGCCCGACGCCCTTGGGATCCATCAAAACATCTTGCATTTTTTCGTGCGTCCTTGCGGCATAATGTTTGCCCACATTTTTGAAATCAATGTTCATTTGCCCTGTTAAATAAGCTTCGAATTCTATTTAGAAATAGAAAGCGTCTTATTTGCATAAGATATTAAACTGCCAATTATTTCCCTTGTTAAAAAATTCGAATCTTAGTTTTAAATTTTTTAATAAATTTAAAACTATTTAACAGGGTAAACATATTGTTATATTATTC
>JBAXHR010000138.1:0-2936 GCA_037138835.1 Candidatus Moraniibacteriota bacterium
CAAAAAACTCTCTTAAATTTTAACAATATTGGTTTAGGGGATTCAGGACTGGACAGAGTGCATGGTGAGAGGCAAGAAAATCGAAGCAGATCTATAATGGGTCTGCTTTATTTCATTTGTGGTGAAAATATATTTTCAGTGTTGACCCTGCCCGCATTAAAGAGGTAAAATAAAAAAAGATATAATTCATAGAAAAAATAATTTTATGTCAGCAAACAAACAACCAACTATCGAAGAAATTGTGTCACTGTGCAAACGCAGGGGTTTCGTGTTCCCGTCGTCGGAAATTTATGGCGGGCTGGGAGCAATTTATGACTATGGACATTATGGCACGCTACTCAAAAACAACATTCGCGACGCTTGGTGGAAAACCATGGTGCAAGCTCGTGAGGATGTGGTGGGGTTGGACAGTGCGATTTTCATGCATCCGATGACTTGGCAAGCTTCAGGACATCTCGACAGTTTTGATGATCCGCAACTTGATTGCAAAAAATGCAAAGCAAGGATGCGTGCTGATCATTTGTTGGAAACTTTTGGCGTGAGCGCCGACAAGCAATCGCTGGAATTTATCAACAGCGAACTTGCCAAATTGCGAGCAGATGGGAAATTGAAATGCCAAAATTGTGGTTCAACTGATGTGACCGATGCCAAAAGATTTTCCTTGATGGTCAAATCCAATCTTGGCAGTCCAACCGATGTGCTGAGCGAAGAAACCGTGGTTTATCTGAGGCCAGAAACTTGCGGAGGAATTTATTTGGAGTACAAAAATACACTGGACTCAACTCGGATGAAATTGCCGTTTGGAATTGCGCAAGTGGGCAAGGCCTTTCGCAACGAAATTGTGGCACGCCAATTTGTTTTTCGCACCCGCGAGTTTGAACAAATGGAAATGCAATATTTTTTGCATCCAAGTGTGATGACGGAAAAATATGAAATGTGGAAAGAGCTTCGCTGGAATTGGTATTTGCAGTATGGATTGACAACCGAAGACATCCGTTGGTATGAACATGAAAAATTGGCGCACTATGCTTCGCAAGCTTATGATGTGGAATATGATTTCAAATGTTTGGGAGGATTCAAGGAGGTGGAAGGCGTGCATGCGCGTGGCAATTGGGATCTTTCGCAACACTCCAAATTTTCTGGCACAGACTTGAGTTATTTTGATGAAAAAACCAATGAACGCTTTATGCCGCACATCTTGGAAACCTCGGTTGGCTTGGGGCGCTTGTTCTTGATGTTTTTGGACAAGGCTTATACGCAGGAACAAAACGGAGAGGACACGCGCTTGGTTTTGAAATTGGATCGCCGTTTAGCACCAATCAAAGTGGCAATTTTTCCGCTCATGAAAAACAAACCTGAATTGGTTTCCAAGGCCAAAGAAATTTTTGAAACTTTGAAAATGGACTGGATGTGCGAGTTTGACGACAATGGCAATGTGGGCAAGCGTTATCGCAGGCAAGATGAAATCGGCACGCCATTTTGCGTGACGGTGGATTTTGAAAGTTTGGAGGATGCCAGTGTCACCGTCCGCGACCGCGACACCATGGCGCAAGAGCGCATCAAAATTGCCGACTTGCAAAAATATTTTGGAGAGAAACTCAGATAGTTTTTTAAAAAATTATCTTTCGGAAAGTGGTTTGGTGAAATTAAAAAGATGAAATAGAAAAATGATTAAAGCTTCTGATATCTCCTTGCTTTGGCAATAAAATAAGGGTAAGATTTGATTATGGTTTAATTATTTTTATTGTGTAGTGTTTTGAATATATTTATGGCAAGCCAGGTAGTTTCAAAAAAAAGAATTGCAGATCATGGGGAGGTTTTTACTGCGGAAAGAGAGGTCAATGCGATGCTTGATTTGGTTAGGCATGAAACTGAACGAATTGAATCTCGTTTTTTGGAACCTGCTTGTGGGACGGGAAATTTTTTGGTTCCCATCTTGGAAAAAAAATTGAATTTGAATTTTATCGAGGGTATGTTGATTTGATTCGCATGGATAATGGTGGATGTAAATGTATATTAAAAAGAGAAGAACAAGTTTTTGACTTTATGATTTGACGGAGGAGGAAATTAAAATTGTGAAAAATTCAAGTCAGAAATAAACTAAACTTTAAATTTATGAAAAATCAAAGTGTTTCAAATATTGATTCTTCTCTTACTCTAAAAAAATTAAAACATTATTTAGAAAATCAATATCTGGAAAGGAAGGGAATTGAAGATGCAGGGCTAAAGCCGACCAAGGTGGCAAATGAAATTATTGGCATGTTGAACGCTGGTGGCGGTGTCCTTGTTTTGGGAATTTCGGACACTGGCGAAATTCAAGATTTGAAAAATATTGGTAATGATTTACTGGATCGATATAGAAAGATTTGCTTTGATTTCATAAAGCCACCAGCTAATATATTTTTGGAGGAAGTTATTTTGGATTCTGGGGAGCTTATTTTTCTATACCATGTAGAGCAAGATTGTGAACGCTTATTTTCCAGAAGCGACAATGAAGATGTCTATCTGAGAATGGCCGATGCAAATAAGGGCCCACTTTCCAGAGATGAGGTCAGAAAATTGGAATATGATAAAACCATTCGAAAATTCGAAGATGAGATTAGGGATGATTTTGATGTTAATGACTTAAGAATTTCTGTTCTGGATTTTTATCGAAAAAAAATAAATTTCAACGGTTCGAATGATAAATTGTTGCTAAACAAGAATCTCGCAATTAAAAAAAATGGAAAAATTTTTTATAAAAATTCTGCAATATTACTCTTTGCTGAAGATCCTGATAAATATATTCCAAATGCAATAGTTCGATATGTTCGATATGAAGGAATTTCTGCAAAAACTGGAGTGGAACATAATGTGATAAAAGATGAGAAATTTCATGGATGTGTACCAAGATTGATTGAGATTCTCAAGAGGTTTATTTATGCTTCATTGAAAGA
>JBAXHR010000139.1:0-2916 GCA_037138835.1 Candidatus Moraniibacteriota bacterium
ACTTTTTTGACCATTCATTTTCAACCAGCAAAGCTCTCAATTTAATTTTTCGCTTAATTCGAGTAGGGATATAATACTCGTCATCATATTTATTGCCAATAATTTCATAAATCGCCGCTGGATCCCCCAGCCACAAAAGCTCGCTGGCATGTTTTGCAAGCGTATCCTCGCAAATAGAAAAATAGCCTTCTTCTCCTTCAAAATATTTCACTTGCGGAGCATGGGCATCTTTCTTGGAAACAGCTTTCAGCTCGGGAATGATTGCCTTGATTTCCTTGGTTTTTTCTTCCAACTGACTCAAGATTTTTTCTGGGCTTTCTGCGCTCAAATGAATGCCGTTTTTTGTTTTAAACTGACCCAGCAGTCCCTTGGCCATTAATGCCTTGGCAACCAAATAGACTGAGGTTCTTTTCACCCCGGCATGTTTGGCTATTTTTGTCACCAAACTTGGACCCAGTTGCAAAGCGGAAAGATATACCGCGATTTCATCCTCACTTAGGCCTATTTTTTTGAGCACTTCTCGCGCATCCATAATTGTTGATATTTATAACAACACTATTATTAGCTTACTACAAACTTATCATATTGTCAATATTTTAGCTCTTTATAGGCATTTTATAGCCACTATCATCTTTTTAGCTTTCATCTTTATTGTTTTATTTTCAAACACAAATTTTGAATTTTTCATAGTCTATGCAATATTTAGTTGCTCAGATCTTTAACAACCGCGGAATCTTCCGCAAAAAAACGAAGGGGAACAAAAAATGAATACTTCACCAGACGACTTAGTGGTAACCTCTCTTATAGTGTTCTTGGTATTATTTGATATTACTATAATCGTGGTAATGTTTTCAGAGTCGCACGCGGACAGTGCGAGAGATGATTATAAAAATTGCATGTCAAAAATAATGTACGATTTATCGTTTACTGGCAGTAAGCGCACCTCCATTATTTACTGGGGAATGAGACCAGGCAAGAAGGCTTTGCACAATCTTGCTTGGGAACTTTATAAAAAAGATAATTGGGAAAGTATCCTTTTCACGGATATAAAAGTGAAAAATGTATCACTGTTGCAATATAGGTTAGAAGAAAGACTGGGGCCGATGTCATCGTATCGCGATATGTACGAAGAAAAACATCCACACAAAATTCGCTCTTATTAAAGAGCTGGAACATTTTCTGAAGTTTTTAGCCATTTGACTACCAATGCTAGCAGTGGGATTTTCGATGCCCTATCTCATCAGAAAAAATAAAGGAGAATAGTTGAAGTTACCCCGCTTTATCGAAGCCCTGCATGAAAATGCCAGGGCTTTATTTTTATACAACCTTTTTAATCATCTCCGACGTGTTACAAATAAATGCATATGCATTTATTTGTAACACTTTGTAAAATCTATGATGCTGCTGCGTGCATAATTTTTAATACATAAACTACAATTTTTTTAAATACTCTTCCAAAATCTCCTCCGCCTGGCTGGAGTTTTCTGTTTCCATCAATTTGGCGCGCAGTTCTTTAGCACCATCGAACCCTGCGACATAAGCCTTGAAGTGTTTTTTCATCACATGATAACCTTTGATATTTTTTGAACTCAGCTCTTTTTCAAAAAGTTTCGCGTGCTCAATTGCCACCCGAAATTTTTCTGCCAAAGCAATTTTTTCACCGTCTATTTTTTCATTGAAAAACCATGGATTGCCAAAAATTCCTCGTCCAACCATAATCCCATCCATCCCAGAATTTTTTGCTTTTTCTTTGCCGTCCGCCAAACTTGCCACATCTCCATTGCCAACAATCACAACCCCGCTGGCTTTTGCCATTGCCACAATTTCTGGCGCCAACTCCCAATGCGCCGCAACTTCCGACATTTCTTTCTTGGTGCGCAAATGCACCGTCAGCGCCGCTGGTTTTTCGGCCAAAATTTCGCCAAGCCAATTTCCCATTTCATTTTTGCCAAAACCCAGTCGCGTTTTGACTGAAATCGGAATTTTTCCAGCCGCTCCTTTTTTGGCCGCCCGAATTATCTCCCTAGCCAACTGCGGATTCTTGATCAACGCACTTCCTGCACCTTGCTTGATCACCGCCTTGTCAGGACAGCCCATATTGAGGTCTACACCATCAAAACCCAACTCAACCATCAAAGCTGCCGCCTTACTGATATTTTCCGGCTTAGCCCCAAAAATTTGCGCCACAATTGGTCGCTGCTTTTCGCTAAATCTCAATTCTTTCAAAAAAACTTGACGACCCTTTTCACTTGCCAAACCATCCGCACTGACAAATTCAGTGAAAAAAACATCCGGCTTGCCATATTTGGCCAACATCTCCCGCTGCGCAAAATCCGTCACATCCGCCATCGGCGCCAGCACAAAAAACGGTTTCTTTCTTGCCACCAACTCCTGCCAAAAATTTTGCTGCTTTTTTTGCATAATCCAATTTTAACAGCATTTGCACTTTTTGCGCAACAAAAAAGTCCCCTCCGGAACTTTTTCATTTTGCATACATAATACAAAATACAAGATACAAAATACATTAATTTATTTCCCCGTCGTCGTCCCACCATTAGCCTTCTTGAAACTAACCTTCCACGACGGCTCATAAGCATTTTCAAATTCATCCTTCACCTCAACAGTTTCACCCTTCATCAAAGTTGTCAGTGCAATATCATTAAGCATTTCTTTTTCCGTTTCAACTTCCCGCTTCAAATCATCAAACTTCTCCCAGGAACGACCCAATTCCGCCTGAATCCGAGTTTCAATTTGCTTTTTCTTCTCCCGCAAAGTAGTGATCTCTTCCACCACTTCCTCATACTCATCAGCCTGCGCCAACGCATCCTTATACATATCCCGCAAACCCTTCTGCTCTTTTTTCATCTCCCTAATTTTGTTGAAAACTTCTTGGACATTTTGCATTTACCCTGTTAA
>JBAXHR010000140.1:0-2898 GCA_037138835.1 Candidatus Moraniibacteriota bacterium
AAAAGCGACAATGAGTATGCCACTTTAATGCAAGTAAAAAAGAAAGAATTGTTTAATAATTTTAGCAAATAGGTCTATTTAGGAAAATCACCCTTTAAGCTCATAAGAGGATTGGAATATACTGGACATTTGCAAGCCTTGAAACTTCCTCAAATTGCGATTTTTGTGGTAAAATAGAGGGGTACAGATAAATAAGCAATTTCAAAAAATTCTATCCTGAGATTTGGGTGTTTGCGCTCAAATTCCTAGCATTATTAAATATACCATACACATAATTTATTTTTAAACTTTCCACCTTATGTTGAAAAAATACTTCCCCGCTTTAATCCTGACCCTCGTCATCGCCCTAAATTTATTTTTAGGTCTTGGTCGCCTCGGCAGCTATTCCGCCGTTGACGAACCCTATTGGACCTATGGTCGCACTTCCAAATTCTGGACGGCCATTGCCCAGCAAAAATGGCGTTCCACCAATATCAATGACAAGCCCGGCATCACCGTGGCCATCTTGTCGGGGTTTGGTTTGCTCAAATATGACCCCATGTCATATGAATCAATGCGCGGCGATGTCAAAACCCCCGCGCAACTTGCTGCCATCGACGGCATCAACTTTTATTTCCGCTTGCCGATTTTTCTGTTCTGCACCTTCTCATTGTTGCTTTTTTATTTTTTCCTCAAAAAACTTTTTGACCAAACCACTGCCCTGCTAGGCTTTGTGTTTATGGGACTTTCCCCAATTTTGCTAGGCATTTCGATGATCATCAATCCAGACTCCTTGCTTTGGATTTTCTTGCCACTATCCCTGCTCAGTTATTTTGTCTTTCAAAAAACCTCCATCAAAAAATATCTGCTTGCGGCTGGCATTTTTCTGGGTTTATCCTTGCTGACCAAATATGTTGCCAACCTTCTTTATATTTTCTTTTTTCTGTTGCCATTTTTGGAATACATTCTGGCTGAGGAAAAACCTGAGCTTCGAAGCTTTCTCGCTGCCGCTTTCAAAAATTACTTATTCCTCGCCGTAATTTCCATAGCCACTTTCTATCTGCTTTATCCTGCCACCTGGACGCACCCCAAAGTTTTGCTCGAAGGCACATTTTTAAGCAAAGCTTTCGTGAAAACTTGGCCACTTTTTACTGGCTTGGTAGCAGTGATGCTGGTTGATACCCTTTTACTAAAAAATAAAATCACCCAACCCATTTTGACTTTTTTCTCGCAACATAAAAAAACTTTGAGCCTCTTGCTGATTGCCATTTTTCTTGCGCTTATATTGTTGGTTCTGGGCGATGTTTATTTGAGCATGAAGCCGTTTGATTTGGAAGCTATTCTTTCTTCACCGAAAGGACTTGGTTTGGATGGTGGCATCCTTACGGCTTTTGCAAATGGAATGTTGGCGGATATGTACAGTTTGATTTTTGGGTTCAACCCCTTGATCCTATTGCTCTTTATTGTTGGGCTACTTGTGCCACTCCAGAAAAATACACCTCTTAATCAAACCAAAAAAATTGTGCTTTATTTCGTCCTCTTCATTTTGCTCTACTATCTAGCCTCCACCGTCAATAATGTGGCTGCCACCGTGCGTTATCAAATTATCCTTTATCCCTTGGCTTTCATCATCGCCGCCATCGGCGGTCAACACTTGTTGCAAACAGCTACAGTTGGAAAATATAAATTCATCACCCCCTTCTCAACTGCCTTAGTTTTTTTCGTCATTTTGACTTTTTCCCTTTTTAATCTCAAGCCTTTCTATTTCACTTATGCATCTTCTTTGCTACCGAAACAATATCTACTTAACACCAAAGATATGGGCGATGGCAGTTTTGAGGCCGCCGCCTATCTCAACGCCCTGCCCAATGCCCGCCAATTGGTCGTTTGGTCAGACAAAGGTGCCGTCTGCACTGAATTTGTCGGCACTTGCAATATTGGTTTTTCCAAAAAAGATTTGACTGGCAAAACTTATGACTATTTTGTGATTTCCGCTGGTCGCGTGAACCGCTCCCTGAAACTTTCTGGTAGCGCCAATGACATCATTAACTTCAAAACAATCTATAGCACTTCTACGCCCGCCGAAAAAACTCTCACCCTCGCTGGTCGCCCCAGCAACTTTGTCAAAATCATCTCCGCCCAAGCAGTAAAATAGGCACAAAGAAAAAAATGCCATGTTGAATCATTACCGAAATTAAAAGTTAAAAAATCCACTACCATATATAGTTGTATAGTAACGGAGCCGAGTGAAATAAAAAAAGAATTGCGTATTTGGTTACGCAATTCTTTTTTGACTTTTGATTTTTTCCAGCTCTGCTTTTGGCACATTTTCCTCAATCTTTTTGACAATCTGCCCAACGCGCGTGGCAGAAATTTTAACCTCCCTGGCAATATCGCGCAAATCCATTCCCGACGCAAAAAGCTGATAAATTTTCTTTCTTTGCGCCGTAAAATTATATGATCGCATATTTTTTTGTCTTTTCAAAAAATTACTCACCCTTATTAAAACTTTTGCTTTTTCTTTTTTATTTCTTCCATACTTCAGATTTTACCATAATTGAAAAAAATTGCGATAGCTAAAATTTTCAATTATTTTGTGTTGCTGCGTAGCAAGTTACGGAGCAAGGACAGGGTTTAGCCGAGGACGGTCCCACAACTGTCCGAAACACCTATTTAGCTCAAGTTTTATGAGCTTTCCTCCATTTATTAAACTTCAAAATACTGCCACCAGTGGCTAAAACTACCTCTTTAGTGATCTCCATATCTAATTCATTGGTAAAGCGTATCTTTGCAATCTTGTAGCTAGAAATCTGATTTCTCTCTTTGTACATCAAAATGAGTAAAGCTAAAATCAGCGTAGCGTACATCATAACTTTGATTCCATTTTCACTTCTTGAAACAAAATGTTTAAAATTTAAC
>JBAXHR010000141.1:0-2873 GCA_037138835.1 Candidatus Moraniibacteriota bacterium
GTCAACAATCACGCAACAATTTATCAAAAAGTCGTTGTTGACAGATGAAAAAACTGTGACTCGCAAAATCAAGGAGTTGATTCTTTCGCTAGAGCTGGAACAAAAATATTCCAAAGATGATATTTTGGGGATGTATTTAAATCAAATTCCTTATGGCTCTAGTGCTTATGGGATTGAAGCCGCCGCCCAAACTTTTTTCAGTAAAACATCCAAAGATTTGACGCTGGCTCAAGCGGCGTTGTTGGCTTCCTTGCCGAATGCTCCAACATATTATTCACCTTTTGGTTTGCATACTCAACAATTAGTGTATAGACAGAAATCGACTTTGCAGAAAATGGCCGAACAAGGTTATATCACCCAGGAGCAAGCCGATGGAGCCAAGGATGAAGATATTCTTTCCCAAATAAACCCTAAAAATGACAATATTTCAGCTCCTCATTTTGTGATGTTTGTGAAAGATTATTTGGAGCAAAAATATGGCGAGCAAGCCGTAGAGCAAGGAGGCTTGAAAGTTTATACAACTTTGGATTGGGACAAGCAACAAGCAGCTGAAAAAGCAGTGAGTGAAGGTGCAGCCAAAAATGCAACTCAAAATGCCAGCAACGCAGCTTTAGTAGCAATGGATCCCAAGAATGGTCAAATTTTGGCGATGGTTGGCTCAAAAAATTATTTTGGCAAGTCTGAACCAGCAGGTTGTGTGTCAGGCAAGACCTGTAAATTTGAACCACAAGACAACACCACAATTCGGGATCGTCAACCGGGTTCTTCCTTTAAGCCTTATGTTTATCTGACGGCTTTCACGAAAGGCTATACGCCAGAAACCTTGCTTTATGATGTGCCAACCAATTTTTCAACTGATGATGGCAAAGAGTATACCCCGCAAAATTATGATGGAAAATTTCACGGGCCACTTCAAATGAAAAATGCTTTAGCGATGTCACTTAATATTCCAGCAGTGAAGACGCTTTATTTGGCAGGTGTTTATAATTCAATAAATTTGGCCAAGGGGCTTGGAATCAAGGGTCTAAATCAGCCAGACCGCTACGGACTTTCTTTGGTTTTGGGTGGAGGCGAAGTGACTTTATTGGATCATGTGAATGCTTATGGCGCTTTGGCAACAGGCGGAATTCATCATGACAAAACTGCGATTTTGAAAATTCAAGATAAAGATGGAACCGTGCTTGAGGAATATAGGCAAGATGGTGGACAGCGAGTGGTGGAAGAAAAATATGTGGCTATGTTAGATCATATTATGTCAACCAATGAATATCGCGCACCTGTTTTTGGTGAGAATAATCCTTTCAAATTTGTGGATCGCCCCGTGGCAGCCAAAACTGGAACGACCAATGAATTTCGCGACGGTTGGGCGATGGGGTTCACGCCTTCTATTGCAGTTGGCGTTTGGGCTGGAAATAATGACAACTCCTCAATGAAAGCGGGTGCGGATGGAATCGTGGTAGCAGCGCCAATTTGGCGGGCTTTTATGAACCAAGCTTTGGCCAATACCCCAGTGGAAGAATTTCCAAAATATGAAAAAGAAGATACTGGCAAGGCAATTCTTAATGGCGAAGTGGACAAGCAAAGCAATTTGAAAGTTTGCAAAATTCCGGGCACCAAAAATGATTATTGCTTGGCTAACGACTATTGTCCGCCTGCGGATGTGGAGAAAAAAGACTTTGCAGATATTCATGACATTCTTTATTATGTCAACAAGGATGATCCGCGCGGTGATGTTCCCAAAAATCCAAGCGATGATCCACAATTTAAAAATTGGGAAAAAGGACTGCAAGATTGGCTCAAAAAAGATGGAAAAGGTGGTAAAAATGGTCCTGCTCCAACAGAAGATTGCGAAAAATCAGATTTTATGTCAGCCAATCAGCCAAGTGTTTCCGTTTCAGCTTCAGGTAGTGTCTCGGGCGGGGTTGCAGTGACGGCCGAAGTAGATGCTCCATATGAGGTGGAGAAAGTGACTTTTTCAATCAATGGCAATGATGCCGGTTCAGTTTCTTCAGCGCCTTATCAAGTTTCCTATTCCCCTCCAGTTGGAACAACTTCAATTGATATCAAAGCAACTGTTTTTGACAAACAAGGAAATCAAGCCAGCGATTCGAAAACCGTCTCGTTAAATCCGTAATATTGTGAGTAAGTAATTTTTTTAGCCAGTTCATGTTGCATGCTTTATGTTCCATGTTCTATGATTCTATGATTGCAAAATTAAAAGGCACGATTGATTTTTTGCGGGAGTCCTATGCCGTGGTGGATGTGAATGGGGTTGGTTACAAAGTTTTTTTGACGGCGCATACCATGGGCATGATTGCAGGCAAAGCGAGCGTTGAGTTATATGTTCACACTTATGTGCGAGAAGATACCTTGGCACTCTATGGCTTTGTGGATTTTGAGGAATTGGAAATGTTTGAGCTTTTGATTTCAATTTCTGGCATTGGTCCAAAGGCAGCCTTGGGGATTCTTTCTATTGCGGATCCAAAAACGGTGCGCACAGCTGTGCTCAATGATGACCCAAGCATTTTGACGCGAGTTTCTGGGGTGGGCAAAAAAATTGCCCAACGGGTGATTTTGGAGCTCAAAAACAAAATTTCTGATGTTTCGGTTCACGAAAGAGCGCAAGTCGTTTCCGACAGCGATGCCTTGGAAGCGCTGGTGACAATGGGTTATTCAGTAACGCAAGCCAGGGAAACACTGAAAGAAATTTCACCTCAAATTAAAGATGTGGGCGAGCGCGTCAAGTTGGCGCTCAAAAGTCTTGGCAAAAAATAACACCATTTTGGATTTTTGTGCTATAATTTTAATAAGTAGGTTCACCTACCCGACGGGCTCAATCCGAACACCCAAATACTCATTTATAAGAGCCAAAT
>JBAXHR010000142.1:0-2840 GCA_037138835.1 Candidatus Moraniibacteriota bacterium
TCTCTTGACTGGTAATACAATTTTGGAAATTGTTGAAGAATATCGAAAAATGAAGCGAGTTTCTTTTTCGGAAAAAGTTTATTTATTTTTGGATGAAGTGACTTATCAAAAGGATTTTGAATTGCAACTTAAAAATATCTATGACCAACAAAATGCCAAGGTCTATGTCTCCTCCTCGAGTGCCTCAATCTTGAAAAGTAAAAAGGCATTTTTGACAGGGCGCAATTTGGTGATTGAGGTTTCACCTTTGGACTTCGAAGAATATCTAATCTTCAAGGGTATAAAAATTAAAAAAGGGGATGGGCACTTGCGGGAAAGATATTTTGAAGATTTTATGCAAGCAGGCGGAATGCCTGAATATGTTTTGACTGGTAATTTTGAATATCTGAAAGAGTTGATTGATGATATTATTCAAAAAGACATTGCTGCTTTTTATGGAGTCAGGGATGTGCAGATTCTCAAAGATTTCTTCCTGCTCCTGATGGAGCGAGCTGGAAAAATTTGCAGTATCAACAAGATATCCAAAATTTTGGATATTTCTCCAGATTCTGCCAGGCGATATTTGCAAATGTTTGCTGATGCATATTTGATTTTCCTGGTTCCAAGATTTGGCAAGACCAATGAACGCTTGCTCTCGGCCAAGAAAATCTATGGGGCTGATTTGGGTATGCGGGTTTATTTCACGGGCTTTCGTGACAAGGGGAGTCTGTTTGAAAATTATGTTTATTTGAAAATAAAAAAATGCAATCCGTCATATGTATATCAGGATGGAAATGAGATAGATTTCTTGACCCAATGTAAAACCCTCATTGAGGTTAAATACAATGCTCAAATGGGCGAGAAGCAAAAAGAACTTTTTGACAAAATTAAAGTGAAAGAAAAAATAGTAATTGAAAATATCTTTGATTTGGAAAAAATAAAGAAGCTTGAAAGTTGATGCAAAACTTAACATTTTTGAAATCCTCCGAGGACCGTCCTAATGTTTGCCCGCCTCCCCCCAAGCAGGTTCAGGTTTGTAACCTGAACCTTGAAGTTTACAATCTGTAAATCATCGCCCGTAAACAATGCGGAGCAGGTTACCCTCCAAAGGATGACATGCAAACCTGCGAGGAAGGTTGGCAGACGCTTGCAAGTAATGTATATTAGTAATGTATAAAATATAGAATTAATATACATTAGCAATGGATAAAAATACAATAAAATTAGTAGTTCTTGAGCAAAGAAAAAACTTTGAAAAAAAGGCGGAAATCTTTCTGGTAGGTATTTGAAAATGGAGCTGTATCCATTTAGTTTTGCTGAATTCTTGGAAGCTGAAAAGTTTTTATGACACGTAAGAAAAAAGTATTTTAGTCAGAAAGTTTAATCATTATTTGGAATACGGCGGTTTTCCAGAAATTGTGATTAGCAAAAACAAAAAAGAATTGCAACAGCTCTATCAAGACATTTTAATTAAGGATTTGATAGTCAGGTTTAAAATCAGGGAAACAAAAACCTTTCGTGAAATTGCTTTGTATTTTTTGTCTAATGTGACCGCACCGATGAGTTTTGGTAATGTTCGTAAGATGGTTGTGGTTAAATAGGAAAGGCTTGAAGATAACTGAGGCGATTCAGGTTACGCGCAGTTTGGCTGATCCGAAAACGGCGGAGCGCGAAATTGTCGGCCTGCTGGAAGCGATGGAAAAATTCAAACTCAAAACGGGGCTCATCATCACGGAAAGTCAGGAAGAAGAAAAAATTATTGCAGGGAAAAAAATAAAAATTGTGCCAGCGTGGAAGTGGTTGCTGAAAAATTCATAACTGTGTAAGTTTGAAAAATAAGTATGCGTACAAACATTGTGCATCAGGGGGCGGATGAGCTCACTTATGAAATTCGGGGAATAGTTCGGGTGGCCGAGCAGTTGAAAAAACTGGGGGTTGAAATTGTTTGGGAAAATATTGGCGACCCGATTGCCAAGGGCGAAACTGTGCCAGCTTGGATCAAGGAAATTATTGCCGAGACGATGCGTGAGGACAAATCTTTTGGCTATTCGCCGACCAATGGCATGCTTGGCGCGCGTCAGTTCATTGCGGAGGAGCGTTTGAGGCAATCGCAGGTGGCGCTTGATCCAGAGGATATTTTGTTTTTCAATGGCTTGGGGGATGCAATTTCCAAAGTGTACACTTATTTGAATCATTCGGCGCGGGTGATTGGGCCATGTCCAGCTTATCCAACTCATTCTTCGGCGGAAGCGGCGCATGCGGGCGCGCCACATATTACTTATGAATTGGATTGTCGGAAAAACTGGTATCCAAATTTGGAAGATTTGCGCAACAAGGTGCAGTACAATCCGCAAGTGGCTGGAATTTTGATTATCAACCCTGACAACCCAACAGGAATGGTTTATCCAAAGAAAGTGCTGGAACAAATTGTGGCAATTGCCAGGCAGTATGGACTTTTTTTGATTTGCGATGAAACTTATGCGCGACTTGGTTATGGCCGCGAAAAAATGACTCCTCTTTTTGAATTGCTGGGCAAGGATGTGCCCGCGTTGGTGATGCGGGGACTTTCCAAAGAAATTCCTTGGCCGGGATCGCGCTGTGGCTGGTTGGAAATTTATAACAAAGACTGCGACAGCGTTTTTGCGCGTTATGCCAAAACTTTGGTTGACGCAAAAATGCTGGAAGTTTGCTCGACCACTTTGCCTCAAATGGCTTTGCCGAAAATTTTGGGTGATGTGCGTTTTGAAAAACATTTGCAAACTCGCGTGGAAAAATATCGGCGCAAAGCCGATCTTGCGAGGCGAGCTTTTGCTGGTCTCGATGGGGTGTTGGCACCTTGCCCAGAGAGCTCGTTTTATTAC
>JBAXHR010000143.1:0-2833 GCA_037138835.1 Candidatus Moraniibacteriota bacterium
ACTTCATAGCGCCAATCTTTGAACTTTCCTGCGCGCGTCTCAAAACCACTAGCCTTTAAAATTTTCTCAACTTGCTTGTCAGTTGAATTCACGCTAACACGATGCATTCCCCAATTGTTAAGCAAGCCCTTTCTTCTGTCACTAAACATCGTTAAATTAATGGCAACCCTACTTATCCCATTGCGAATGGTTGCTTGTGGAACATGGTGAGGATAATCAAAATTCAAATCAAAATCAAAAAATATTTTTTTCACTCTTTCCCGCGTATCTATTTTTGCATAAACTTCATCCAGCATTTGCTGTGAAATTTTCATATTCCTACCTGCTGCCAAAAACACCAGCGTCGGGATTCCATACAAAAATCCATAGTATTGTTCCAGACATTGCGCTTCTTGCCTTGTTTTGCAGACTTTCAAAATCCACATTTTTTCCGCACGCTCCTGATTTGCCCTGACATTCAAGCCAACGCTAAACTGCTTTGATTTGGATATTCTAGCGCCTTTAACGATCCCTATTCGATATCCACTTTTTTCCTTATACATCAAATACACATAAAAAATATCAGCTTCCAAAGAAAGCTTGGCAAACATCATATGATTGGGCGTAACCAAGATTTTTTTTCCACTTGCAGTTGTTATCTTCAACAACTTTTTTTTGTAAGGAAAGGTCTTTTTTTCGGTTACCTCTTGGGTGCTAGTCACTCCTTGTCCTGCAGCAGCCAATATTTTGTCATGCTTTAGAATTTTTTCAATATTTTTTTCCTTGCCATCATTAAGTGCAATTTTTGTGCCTGTTGGAAAACATTGCCAATCGTCCCCCACGACGCAGAGATTGCGATGTTTGCTGGCCAGCAAATTGATCAACACATATTGTGCGTGATTGGTGTCTTGATATTCATCCACCATAATATAGCGGAATTGTTGCTGATATTTTTCCAGCAGGTATGGGAAATTGCGAAAAAGTTGCGCCGTCAGCATAATAATATCGTCAAAATCCAAACTGTTGTTTTCGCGCAATCTTTTTTGATAAGCGCTATAAACCTTGGCAACAATTTCCTCATAATATCCGCCCACACTCAAAGCAAATTGCTCACTGGTGACCAATTGATTTTTTTCTTTGCTAATGGCCGCCAAAATCGCCCGCGGGTTGAATTGCTGCGGATCAATTTCGAATTCCTTGAGAATTTTCTTGATCAAGGCTTGTTGATCTTGGTCATCAATAATATTGAAAGTTTTCGCATAGCCCAAAACTTCAATTTCCGTGCGCAAAATCATCGAGCAAATCGCATGAAAAGTCCCAATCACAGGCAAATCTGCCGAGCCATACAAACTATATTTGTAATTTGCATCTGCCGTGGGATACAAAATTTTCATAATTCGCTCGCGCATTTCCTGCGCCGCCTTGTTGGTGAAAGTCACCGCCAAAACATTGCGCGAACGCACGCCGCAATTTTTGATCAAATGCGCCACGCGATGAGTCAAGGTTTTGGTCTTGCCAGAACCTGCCCCTGCAATAATCAGCAGTGGCCCATCCACCGTCAGCACTGCCTCTTTTTGATTTTCATTCAGTCCGTCTAAAATATCCATATCTTGAATAGCTTATTAGCTTTTTAGGCTTTAGCTTATTAGTTTTTTATAAAAATTCATCAGCTACTTTATTATAGCATACCTAACAACTCTTATGCCCTTAAATACAAAATAGACTTAGCTAAGATGCTAAGTCTATTTTTAAAACTATTTTTCTAAAATTATTTTGCTCCCTCTTCTGGCACGGGATAACCCAAATGCAGATAGCCTGCAGAAGTGACCACGCGACCGCGCGGAGTGCGAGTCAAAAAGCCAAGCTGGATCAAAAAGGGTTCATAAACATCCTCAATCGTTTCAACCTCTTCCGAAGTGGCTGCCGCAATCGTGGAAATTCCCACAGGGCCGCCATTGAATTTCTTGATGATTGTTTCCAAGATAAAGCGGTCTGTCGGTTCCAAACCAAGCTCATCCACATCCATCATCTCCAAAGCTTTGCGCGCAATGGCGCTGTCAATCGTCTGATGTTCATTAATTTGAGCATAATCCCGCACGCGTTTGATGATGCGATTGCCAACCCGTGGCGTTTTGCGAGAAGAGCGGGCAATTTCTTTCGAACCACTTTCATCCAGCTCGATGCCCAAAATTTTGCCACTGCGCGAAATGATTTTTTGCATTTCTTCGTCATTGTAAAATTCCAAACGGTGAATCGCCCCAAACCGATTGCGCAGTGGATTGGAAAGACTGCCTAGTTTGGTGGTTGCGCCAATCAAGGTGAACTTTGGCAAATCAAGTTGCAAAGTGCGCGCTGAAGGCCCTTTGCCGATAATCACATCCAATTTATAGTCTTCCATCGCTGGATAAAGCACTTCCTCAATCAATTTGTTTAGCCGATGAATTTCATCAATAAACAGCACATCACCGTCTTGCAAATTCGTCAAAATCGAACCCAAATCGCCAACCCGTTCAATTGCCGGCCCCGAAGTGATGCGAATGTTGACTCCCATTTCATGGGCAATGATGTGCGCCAAAGTTGTCTTGCCCAGTCCTGCTGGCCCATACAAAAGCACATGCTCAATTGACTCACCGCGTTTTTTGGCCGCATCAATAAACATCTGCAAATTTTTGCGGATTTTTTGTTGACCAACATATTCCGTCAGCCGTTGTGGCCGCAGCGTGTTGTCCAAGGAAACATCTTCAACTTGTTCCTGCGAGTTAGTAATCATAAGGTCATAGAATCATAAAATCATTTAAACATATAAACATATAAGCATATAAACATATAAGCATATAAACATATAAGCATATAA
>JBAXHR010000144.1:0-2815 GCA_037138835.1 Candidatus Moraniibacteriota bacterium
GTGTTTAGTTGGAACCATGTATTGATGATTCAATAAAATTCATAACTTTCAAGAAGACTTCTTCTGCGGTTAGCTTGGTGGTGTCAACAATCAAATCATAATTTTTTTCTTCGTCTTGGCGGATGCCATAGAGGGAAAAATATCTTTCACTATCTTCTTTTCTTCTTCTAAGGATACTACTTTTTATATTTTCAATTGTATTTAAATTACTATCCTCGTTACCACGATTTTGTTTCGCGGACATTGATTTCAGGATTCTTTCAGCAGCTATGATAGGGTCAACTTTCAAGTATATTTTTATAGAATCAGGAATGAAGTGCCAAGCTGTCCGACTTTCGATAATAAATTTGTCTTGTTCTTTGGCAAGTCTTACAACATAGGCATCAACTTTTTTGTCAAAATCTGGATCATTATCACAAATTTTTCTAAATTCTACGAGATCTAAGCCCTTCTCTTTGGCCATATCACGAAACAGTTGCCCCATATAATAACGAGGCAAGTTAAGTTTCTCCGAAACCATAGTGGCAATAGTGCTTTTACCAGAACCCTCTTGTCCATTAAAAGAAATGATTAGTTTGTTTGAGTTGTACATAGTTTTTTGATTTAAGTTTATCTAAGTATAGCTATATTCTAGCAAAAAGCAACTCATTTGAACACAAAAACCGCCGAAAGTTGGCGGTTTTTGCAAGAATATTTTTGTAGGATCAAGAAGACTACTTTTCTTCCTTTACTAGCATCAAACCCATGCGGTGATTTTTTGGCTCAATAGAAAGAATTTTCCAAGAATATGTTTCACCTGCACGCAGGATTTCATCCATCTTTTTGCCCGGATAAACTTCTTGAAATTCGCTCACATGTGCCAAGCCGTGGATGTCTTTGTCGAGATAAACAAAGGCTCCAAAAGGGTTGATTTTGTCAATTTTACCTTGAACCAAATCTCCCACGGTATATTTTTCAGCAATTGCAATCCAAGGATCTTGCGCCAACGCTTTCATGGAAAGAGAAATGCGAGTTTCATCAATGCCAATAATTTTGGCTTTCACAATGTCGCCAGTCTTGACGATGGAACGAGGGTCAGCAATAAGTTGCCAAGCCAGCTCGGAAATATGCACCAAGCCTTCCAATTTGTCGCTGTCTCGAGTAGAGCCTTGGCGAGAAGTTGGCAAGAATTTTACAAAAGCTCCAAAATCAACCACGCCACTGATTTCACCTTCGATGATGTCACCAGCTTGCAGTTTCGCAATCACTTCCTTTTCTTTTTCGCTGGAAGCGGCTCGTTCGCTGACGATCAATTTTTCACTTTCGCGGTCAACATCCAAAATGCGCACTTGCATTTCTTTGCCCACCAATTTTTTGAGCAATTCCAGAATTTTGTTCTTGTCGCCATCTTCCACGCGTGGATAGTGTTCGCTGGAAAGTTGAGAAACAGGGATAAAGCCCATGATTCCATTGACTTCAACCATCAAACCTCCCTTATTAGCATCCAAAACTTTGGTTGAAACTACGCCCATTGCATCGCGTTTGATTTCAAGATCGTCCCATGCTCGCTCATAAGAAGCTTCCCGGATGGAAAGTTCCACAAAACCATCTTCATTTTCGATGTCGGTCAAGGTCGCAGTTACGGTATCCCCTTGCTTGACTTTACCGATCGCTAGACCGTCTTTGATTTCTTTGCCAAGCACAATTCCTGTTCCAAAACAACCCAAATCCAATAAAAGGGAATTGGAGGTGATATCGATAACTTTTCCTTCAAGCACATCGCCTACCTGGGGAACTTTAATGGGGTTTTCTTCCAAAAGGACGCCCATTGGGGATAAATTTTCTTCGACGATTGGTGCAATGATTGCCTTTTTTGCCTTGCTTGTAGGTTTAACTTCGTTTGCTTGGATTTTGTCGACTTCTTGAGCGAGTTTGTCCAAAATTGCACTTTTTTTGATTGTCATAATGTTATTTTGTTTGGTAGCTAGCACTGCAACTGCCGTTTTTAATTATTAAAATAGTGCTTGATAATGCAAAAAATTCCCTTTGCAAAAGGAAATTATCAAGAAAGCCAAGGTGAAATTAAAGCATTTCACTATTTAATTTTCTTAATAAATTAATTGCTTTATTATCCTAGCGCAGATTCTTATTTTTGGCAAGGGTTGGGAATAAAATTGAGTCAATTAATCAAAAAATAAAAAAAAGACAGGGGGAAGAAAATTAATTCCCTCTGTCTTTTTGCAATCCTTGACTGCTTAAAATACGGCAATGTCAATTGGTGGACGCATAGTTGCACAAACCTTCAATGCGTCATGAACTTCGTGTTCATTGAACTTGTGCAAAAGATTTTCGTTGATTCCATCATCTGCCTGAGTAGCATCAATAGCAGGTATAACCGTCTGCATAACAGCATAATCGAAACGAGGTCCCCATTTGCGAGCCCCTAGACGAGCAGTTGTTGAACAATTATCAACCATATTGGCTATACCCTTGGCATGCATATACGGATTCAACGAATCAACAGCTTCGATTACGCTTTCATTGCAAATCTCGCTCCAGCAGTGATCATGTTCCAAGAGCACATCAATCTGAGCCATCATGGCAGCACAGTAAATACCAGCCACAAGACCAGGTTCAAAAAATGGAGCATTGTTAGGTCTTGTTTTTAAATGCTTACCAATTTTCCACATTTCAGTGTTATCGATAGTTGTCATTGGAAAGCGAGCAAGGCGTTTACCAGCCATAACCACACTGCGGATTTCATTGCCACTTGACACTTCAGGGGTAATTAAACTTTTGTAAGGATTTTATACTCTGAATATCTCTTGGATTACCT
>JBAXHR010000145.1:0-2812 GCA_037138835.1 Candidatus Moraniibacteriota bacterium
AACATGGCATTACTCATACCTTCATTAAGCGATGGCAAAACAAAAAGATTAGCTTCTTGATAATAAGCCAGCACTTTTTCATGCGGAATAATTCCGACAAATTCAGAATGTTTTTCTAATTTTAAATTTTTTGCGAGTTGTTTCAGTTTTTCCCGTGCATTTCCATCGCCCATAATTTTCAAATAAATTTGCGGATATTTTGACACAAGTTTTGCAACAGCCTCAATAAGATAATTCAAGCCTTTGCGATCAGTTACTCTGGATGCTCCTGGCGTTATTATAAACTTTTCCTGTTCTTTCTCTTGTTTCTGCTTAGCACTTTTTATTTCAGGCTTAAAATAATCAATATCAATTCCGTTATAAATAATTTCAATTTTTTGTTTAGAGCTCGACTTAAGAGCCAATTCTCGCAAACCCTCGCTGTTAGAAATAACTTGATTGGCATTATGCCAAATCAATTTGATTACTGGCGTAATCAGCTTATACAAAAAAGTAAAACGATCGCTATAATATGGCACATCAGAACCTCGCAGTGAAATAATGTAAGGCAATTTAAATTGTAACTTAAAAAGCAATGACAAAAAACCACAAGGAACTGTGAAAAAAGAATGAGTTAAGTCGTATGGCGTTTTCGATTTTTTGGCAACTTTGATTAATTTTCTAGAAAAATTATAAGCTCGCCATGAATACACTAATAAATCTTTTTGCGATTGAAAGTGCAAATTTTCCGTATTTTTGCCAATCGGCAACTTATGAATCCTAATTTTCTCGCCTTTTTTTTCCAAGTGATAGTTCTCATCAACAGAAGAAGTTATTAAATCTAATTCTAAGTCAGATATTTTGGCAAATTCTTGCAAAATACATTTCGTAGCATTAGCCGCACCTCCGCCTAATGGTGGGTATTCATAATTAAGAAATAATATTTTCATAGAAATTAAGCTGTTGCGTCTTTGACTCCAATACAAGAATATTCAAACCCCAGCTCTTGCATCTTATGACGATCATAAATATTTCGTCCATCAAAAATAATAGAATTTTTTAGTCTTTTTTTTACTTCATCGAAATCAGGACTACGAAATTCTTTCCATTCTGTTATAATCAACAACGCGTCAGCTTCATTAAGGGCAGAATATTTTGATTCAACATATTCAATATTTTTATTATCTTTCAAATAATGATCGCGTGCCTCAGCAATGGCTTTTGGATCATAGGCTTTAATTTTTGCACCGCGTTTTGTCAGATCATTGATAATCACAATACTTGCCGCTTCACGAGTGTCATCTGTTTCTGGTTTAAAAGAAATTCCCCAAACAGCAAAAGTTAATCCAGTCAAATCTTCACCAAATTTTTTCACAACTTTCTTTGCCAAAACATGTTTTTGATTTTCATTCACATCTTGCACAGCTTTTAATATTTTTGTTTCATAACCAACTTGCTTAGCCAGATTCTCCAACGCTCGCACATCCTTAGGAAAACAACTGCCACCAAAACCACAACCAGGATAAATAAAACTATACCCAATGCGGGAATCACTACCAATGCCTGCTCGCACTTTATTCACATCAGCACCAACTCGTTCGCAAATATTTGAAATTTCGTTCATAAAAGAAATTTTCGTAGCCAACATGCAATTCGCAGCATATTTTGTCATCTCGGCACTTTTTATATCCATGCCAATAAAGCGTTCATGACTTCTTGTAAATGGACTATATAATTCTTTCATTATTTCCAATGCCTCTGAATTGTCTGTGCCAATTACTACACGATCGGGTTTTTGAAAATCTTCAATCGCATCACCTTCTTTTAAGAATTCCGGGTTACTCACAACATGAAAAGTCAACTCAGATTTTCGTTCATTGAGTTGCTTTTGAATAGTTTCTCGCACGAGATCCGCTGTGCCAATCGGCACGGTTGATTTATTAACAACAGTCACATTGTGTGTCATATATTTTCCAATTGATGTTGCCACTTGAAGCACATATTGCAAATCAGCACTGCCATCTTCTCCCATCGGAGTGCCAACTGCCACCAAAAAAACTTCCGCTTCTTGCAAGGCTAATTGCATATCAGTTGTAAATTTTAGCGTGCCAATCTTAAAGTTTTCTAAAACTAAATCCTCCAAGCCTGGTTCATAAATTGGGATAATGCCTTTTTTCAAATTTTCTATTTTTTGAGCATCAACATCTACACATAAAACTTGATTGCCCATCTCGGCAAAACAAGCGCCACTCACCAAACCAACATAACCCGTTCCAATGACTGCAATTTTCATATAATTTATCTAAAAAAAATTATTAGCTTTCTACTATTTCTTTAATTGAATAATTCATGTGACCTTGACTTTTATAGTAATTTTTAATCAAAATATCCGCAAGTAATCCAAAAATAAATAGCTGAATACCCACGAGAATTAAAAATATCCCCACCAGTGGCCAAATTTTTTCTGATAACGAAGCGTTGAAAAAGATTTTTTCTACCATCATCCATGCGAGAATTAAAAATCCCAAAAAAGATAAGACCATGCCATTGCCACCAAAAAGATGCAAGGGACGATTGGCATATTTACGCCAAAACCAAATCGAAACCATATCCACAAAACCTTTCACTCCCCTCCTCCAATTATACTTAGTTACGCCATGCATGCGGGGATGATGGCTAACCTTAACTTCGCCCACTTTGAAACCTTGCATTTCCAAAATTGCTGGAATAAATCGATGCATTTCACCAAAAAGATCAACACCATCAAAACATACTCGCCGGCAAAACAAGCGCCACTCACCAAACCAACATAACCCGTTCCAATGACTGCAAT
>JBAXHR010000146.1:0-2802 GCA_037138835.1 Candidatus Moraniibacteriota bacterium
GTCTTATTCTTGTCTGCTTCACTAAAATACTTAGTAAATATCATGTCTCTTAACTCAAAATTTCCTTTGTTTTTTATCAAGCTAATAGCTGAATTGTATCCCGCTCTAGTATTGATTCCAATTGAATTTTTGGTATTAACAGCAACAGCGGGCGTTGGGATAATGGAGTTGTTATCTTGAGTTGTACTTTTCGATATAGCTGTATCAGATTTTGTTGCTTGTATAACTTGTTGATTTTGGGTAACTGGCACAACTGGTTGCGTAGTTACTTGCGTAGTCAATATTTGTTGTGCGGGTGCCTGCGAATTTTTTGCAAACATCCAACCAAACACTCCAGCGGTAATAGCTACAATGATAATAACTGTTATCACTATCATACTTCCTTTTTGTGTTTTCATATTTTGATTTTATTTTTACAATTAATTATATCACAGATTATAACATCTTATTGAAATAACAAAAAATAAAACTTGTACAGCTTTGTTTTAGTAGCTCCACATCTATCCCATTGATAGCTTACAAGTCTTTTTCATTTGGCACCCATTAGTTTGCAAGAATTTTTGGCAATTGCCTTGGTGTCTAGTCTCGGCCTGCTTTGGTACGAACTGCTCAAAATGTTTAAGTTTAGGTTTTATTGAAAGTTGTTGCAAATAAATTCTATCAGGGGTTTGTGAGCCTCAATTTCTTCAAGTGAGCCTTTTTGAAAATATTTTGCACATTCTTCTATTTCTATCAATCTTCGCATCTCTGCGCGAATAACAAGTTGTTTGATTTCGGGCAAATCTTTAACCAGCTCGAATATTGATTCAGCTGCCCCTTCCCAAGTTATTGCATCCACAAACATTATAGCCTTGGCAAAATGCTTCGGTCGATAGTAGGGAGTAAAATCAATTATTGCAGGTGGCAAACCAGCATGAAACAGAATGTTTCCAGTAAAATCACCATGTATTATTTGATTAGGCAGGTTGATCGGCTTCAGTAATCTTTGCAGCTTGCTTAGTTGCTCTTGTAATAGTTGGTGATGCGTTATAGTTTGCTTGCCCCAAACTACCCGATCTGCAATTGCCCAAGGGTTATTTCTTTTTGAAATGAAATCCGGGCAGGGCAGGTTTTTCAAGGCATCGTGAAATTTTTCACAAAGCTTGAATTTTTTCTCCCAATTATTTTTCTCGTGTTCTCCTTCAACAAATTTGTACGCAATCCATCCGTTTTCGACCCAGTTTCCATTGATTGATTTTAGGTATCGGGGGACTCTGAAACCAGTTTGTGTTATGCTGTTTAGCGTTTCTGCGATCCATTCATATTCGGAAGCGTTTTCAACCCGCTTTAAGACGATGTCCCCAGCTTTATAATTATCTCCCTGACCGCCAGAAAGCAGCGCTGGCTTTTCTTTTATGCCAAAGGAGTTTAAAATATTTTCGGGAACTTCAAAATTTTCCAATTTCATAATTTTTTTAATCTGGCTTATATAGAGTAGTTGAACTTTTTTATCAGCAGAGACCATATCCAATGATCGTTCTCGACTAACTTTTATTTCTTCTGCATTTGTTTTGCGCCAAGCCATGCTAATTCGAATGTTTTTCTTTGGGCATTTGTAATTTCTTCACTCTCAATGATGATGGCAAATTTTTCTTTCCAGGAAGCAACCATGATTTTATTGTTGTAGATATTGGTTTCTACTGAAAAATAAAAGCTATCCCTTGGTATGAGGATTGATTCACGCAACTCTTTTTCATCATTAAGTACCACTGCTCGACTGTCTGGATCGTCAGGAGCGATTGCTCTAACGCTTATTTTATTCTCGAGTCTCTTCTTGAAATAATTTTGAAAATAATCATGCCCAAGAGCTTTAAACATATCTGCCCCAACAGCATATGCCAGGATCTCGCCTTTAGCAGAAAGGGTATCTTCAAATGCCTCTTGTAATCCCGATAAACCCTCATAGAATCTTACTTTTGGCTTTTCCTTGATATTGTATACAGACAAAAGTTCTGGCAATAAAGATTTTGCTTGGCTTAGCCTCTCTTGATCTTGTTTTATTTTATTCTCCAGGAAAGTGATAACCTTCTGGGGATTTTCAGCAACAAATTTTTGAATCTTAGTTTCCCCAATTAAATTAACCAGCCCTTCGCTTGCCAATGATTCCAGAATATCATAACCAGTAGTTCTGTTTATTTTGGATTTTCTGGCTATTTCGGTAGTGGTGGATGGTCCAAGTTCAAGTAGGGCTAGATAAACTCTAGCTTCTTTTTCGCTAAAACCAAGACTTTTTAGTTGTTTTTCATCAATCATATTTCAAGTATATACCCTAAATGGAATTGTGTCAATTATTTTCCACAAATTAAACAAAAGCTTTTTTAGTAAAATAAATGGCAAAATATTCCTTATTTTAAAGTGATTTTTCCTTATAAGCAAAATATTGTAAGTTGCTGAGTTAAAGCAATTTATCCGTAATTTGTGGATAGCTATTGACAAAATAAAAAATAACTGCTAAGATACCCTGTTAAGTTAAAAAAGATGATCGTTAACAAACAATAAAATGCTAGAAACATGAAAAACAAGGCAGTGAACATAATTGGTCAAATCAGGGTTTACACCTTGATTGAGCTGGTGCTATTTGCTTATGCAATAGGCTCAAGCTTACAAGAAATTGCTGGCATAGCACTTCTGCATATCAGTTTCTTGTTTTATTTGGAAGCGACACATAAACATTCCTATAGGGTGCCAATTCAGAAATACATCTGGGTTTGGCTCTGTCAATAGCTTTGTGTAAATGACCTTTTTCAAAATATTTAAAATTTA
>JBAXHR010000147.1:0-2792 GCA_037138835.1 Candidatus Moraniibacteriota bacterium
TATGACCAATCGCTCAGTACTCGCTGTCGCTCATAAGTCCCCCAAAGCAAACAAGCTCGTAAAAATTTAGATCATAAATTTTGGACAAATCAAAAAAATCATTGCCAAAATTGCTTAGCTTGATTGAAGAAGTTGCCGGTCAAATCGATAGGCAAATTTTTTTGATGGAAGTTTGTGGCACCCATACGCAAGCGATCAGCAAAAATGGGCTGCGTAGCCTTCTGCCAAAAAACGTGAAATTGCTTTCTGGTCCGGGGTGTCCGGTGTGCGTGACGGCGCAAGCGGATATTGATGCGGTGGTGGTGTTGGCCAAAGCGGGCGTGCCGATTGCAACTTATGGCGATTTGCTCCGCGTGCCAGGATTTTTTGGCTCGCTGGAGCAAGCTCGCAGTCAAGGCGCGCAAGTTTTTGCAGTTTATTCAATTGAAGAGGCACTGGAACTTCGCAAGGAATATCCCGAGTTGGTTTTCCTTGGCTTGGGTTTTGAAACGACCACGCCGATGACTGCATTGGCTTTGGAGCAAGGTTTGACGGTGTTTTCTGCGCACAAACTTTTTTTGCCCGCGATGGATGAACTGCTCAGAGCGGGGCAGACAAAGATTGATGGCTTTTTGAGTCCAGGGCATGTGGCGGCAATTGTGGGCAGTCGGGCTTTTGAATTTTTGCAAATTTCGCAAGTGATTGCGGGCTTTGAAGCTGAGGATGTGCTGGTGGCGATTTATCTACTGCTTTGTCAAATTAGGGATGGCAAAAAAATTGTGGAAAATGAATATGTTCGTTTGGTCAGCAAAAAGGGCAACCTGGTGGCGCAAAAATTGCTTGCCAAGCATTTTGTGGTTTGCGACGGCAATTGGCGCGGGTTTGGAAAAATTGCAAATTCTGGTTTGGAAGTGAAAAATCCAAAGCTGAATGCAAAAATAAAATATCAAGCCATTTTGGCCAAAGTGGATTTTTCCAAATCGCAAGACCCCGCTGGTTGTCGTTGCGGCGAAATTGTCCGCGCCGCACTCGAGCCTTCGCAATGTCCGATGTTTGGCAAAGTCTGCACCCCAGAAAATCCATATGGGCCGTGTATGGTTTCGGAGGAAGGAGCGTGTAATAATTATTTTCGGTATATCTAACTGTCATCGCGAGGATTTTTGTACTCGAAAATCCGTGGCGATCCAGGGCTCGGCAATGCTCTGGAGTTGCCTGTCATCCTGCTGGCTGACTCGCAAAGACAATCGAAAAAATAATCTATCTATATAACAATATGACAATATTATTAGATCATGGAGCAGGTGGGGCAAAATCTGGCGAGCTCATAAAAGAAATTCGCAAAATTCTTGGTGGGGCTGGCAACTGGCAAAACTCAGGTGACGATTCAGCGTCGCTGGCTTTGGCAAAAATGTTTTCGCAAAAAAGTGATTTGCAAAAGCAAAATATTTTGCTGACCACAGATGCTTTTATCGTCGACCCAATTTTTTTCCCGGGAGGTGACATTGGCAAAATTGCGATGTGCGGGACGATCAATGATTTGGCGGTGATGGGCGGCCGGCCCTTGGGCATTGCACTTTCCATTGTGGTGGAGGAAGGTTTTTCAAAAGCAGATTTTTTGAAAATCATCAAATCAATTGCCAAAGTTTCCAGAGAGGCTGGCGTGCCAATCGTGACAGGTGACACCAAGGTGACAGAAAAAGGCAAGCTCGACAAAATTGAAATCACCACCGCCGGTGTGGGAGTGGCGGAAAAAGTCATTTCAAACAGTGGTGCGCAAGTTGGAGATGTGGTCATCGCTTCAGGCGATTTGGGCGAGCATACGGTGGCACTGCTCAGTGAGCGTTTTGGTTATCGCTCGAAAATTGTTTCGGACTGTCAGTCTATTGCCAAAGAAATGCTCGCTATTGGAAAATTTGTGCACAGCGCCAAAGATCCAACTCGCGGAGGCTTGGCCTCTAATCTCGTGGAAATGGCGGAAAAATCCAAAGTCAAGATTGTGCTAGATGAAAATCTTTTGCCTTACAAAAAACAAACCAGCGCCTTGGCAGGACTGCTCGGCATCGAACTTTTTTCTTTCGCTTCCGAAGGTCGCTTTATCGCAACTGTCAGTGCGGAAGATGCTCCTAAGGTTTTGAGAATTTTGCAAAAGTTCAATCCGCAGGCCAAGATCATTGGCAAAGTGCAAAAGCCTGTCCGCCAAAGAGGCGGAGGCTCAGGTGTTTTTCTGCAAACCAAACTTGGCTCTCTCAGGCCCATCGAAATGCCCAACGGCAAACTCATCCCTCGCATCTGTTGACAAAGACGCTAACGAAAAAACTATAAATCAGCGGTCGTATGTTTTGTGGTTTTTTTAGTTTGAAAAAACTTTTAGGATATCCTCATATTCTATTGGGAAAAAATAAAACAAAACAGCATTCTGACATTCTTGCCTGTCCGCCTCTGGAGGGAGAATATGAGAATGTTGTTTTAGAATAAAGTATTTCTTTTAATATGCTAATTCTGGCATATGCGGGATTTAGCATATCAAGATTTAACATAAAAATAATACAGCTGTCGTTGGAGATATTGATCCAATGAAAGAAACAAAATAGCAAATACTATCATGCTAGATAGTGTGATAGTATTTGCGAATAATTTATTTTATCTATTGTACCAAAACAATGGGGCTTTCTCCAAAGGCTGACAGGCAAGTCAGAGACATTGAACCGACAAGAATTTTGTATTTTCTCCACCTCCGCACATTGCGCAGTGCGTAGGTAAAAAACGAGTGATTATGCGCTGCGAAATTGACACACCAGTGTCATCCTGAACTT
>JBAXHR010000148.1:0-2762 GCA_037138835.1 Candidatus Moraniibacteriota bacterium
ACTATACTCAAACCTACAAACCAAAACCAATTATCAGGTTGGTTTTTTTGTTGGCTGGCCGTGTTTTGATTAGTGGTGGTAGCTGTTTCGGTATTTAAAGATTGAGTAGAGTCAGGGCTTGGTAAATCCGATAAATAATCATAAGTAGGAATATAAGTTGAAGTGGAATTTATATTACCAGAAATATTTGGGTGAATATCGGCTGGTAATGGCTGAAGTGGGGTAGCGTTTGGAAAGACCGCGTGAACTAAAGCAAAAGAATTAGCGGTAAAAATAAAGCTTAAGGCGAAAATTATAAGGATTAAAACTTTTTTTGAAATCATTTTTTAATTTATTAATTACTTTTCAGTTTCCAAAAAAATAAAATACATTTTTCAACATAATCTTTTTAAAGTATACCACACTTTTTCTAATTTATCCTGAGCGCAGTAATCCCAGGCATCTCATTGCCACTGAGATATTCCAACATCGCACCACCACCCGTGGAAACAAAAGAAACCTTATTCATCAAACCATTTTCCTCCAAAACCTGCACCGATTCGCCACCGCCAATCAAAGTATAAGCCCCACTTTCAATCACCGCTTGCAAAATTTCTCGAGTTGCCCTGTCATATGGAGCTTGCTCAAATTTGCCCATTGGCCCATTCCAAACAATCATCTTTGACTCCTTAATAATATCCTTAAACTTAGCAATTGTCTGCACACCAATATCCAAGCGATCTGGTGCAAAATCAATTGGAAGTACCACTTTTCCTGAAAAAGATATTTCCTGATCAAGCGCCTCATTGGCAATTTTTCCACCCACCAAAACATTGCTATACAACTTTTCAAATAACTTTATCAATTCCAATTTGGTTTCAATTTTGGCGCCGCCAATAATCGCGGTGGCTGGAAATTCCGGCTCATTGAGAACTTTATCAAGATTTGCAATTTCCTTTTGAAGCCAAAAACCTGCAAAACTTGGCAAAAATTTGGTCACCCCTGTCACCGAAGCTTGGTCGCGATGGCAAACACTGAAAGCATCATTGACAAAAACTTCAAAATTTTCACTCAATTGCTTGGCAAATCCCAAGTCATTGCTCTCCTCTCCGCCATGAAAACGCACATTTTCCAGCAGCAAAATCTCACCTTCGCCAAGTTTTTCCAAAGCTTCAAAAATTTCCCCACCCACACAATCAGCCATGAAAATGATTTTTTTGCTTAGAATTTTTTCCAATTCACCTTGAAGTTGCACCAAGGAAAATTCCGCATTAGGTTTGCCATCTGGGCGACCAAGATGTGAAGTCACGGCAATTTTCGTGCCTGCTTTTGATGCCAAAAAATCCACCGTTTCCTTGCACGCTTGAAGCTTGAACTTTTCTTGAATTTTCCCGCCCACAATCCCCACATTAAAATCCGCCCGCACCAAAACCCTCTTGCCTTCAAACTCCCCGTCTTGAATTTTTTTGATGTTCATAATGTTTTATCTTATAACTACAAATTAAAAACTTATTTGCAAACAACATAGTGCAAATATTCAACAGTTTTATTTGCAACATAATCCCTATTTTCATCCTTATCCGCTTTAAATCTGCTGTATTCCTTAGTGAAATAACCATATTCACCCCGCAAGCTCATAATAGCCTTCACATCTTGAGAGGACATTAAACCCTCATTGTTGTAACTTAAAAATATGTATTTTGCATCAATATTGAGAATCAAATCCTTAAAAGCATTTTTCACTTCAGGTCTAGAGCAATACGCTGATTTTTGCTTCGCATATTCCCTTAATCCCGTCTTGCCTTTTAATTTAGGGCTGTCATATTTTGCAATAGTTTCCAAAATATGATAATTAGAGGCATATTGTCGCTGATTATATGGAGGATCCAAATAAACAATGTCGCCCTTAATTCTCTTAGTCAAAACATTAATATCTTCATTGAAAACTTTATGCTCTTGATCGTTGATAAAAAGATTAGCCGGTTTTAAAGCTATACTTTTTAAGGCTGTTTTTTTTAATTTCTTTAAAAATGCACCATACACGGAAGCTGTATTTGCACATTTATCCACAGCTTCAATCAAACTAGTAAGCAAGAAAAAATATTCATTTTCATTGATCGCTTTCAGCTCTCTCCATTTCTCAATTTTTTGACGAACTGCATCACATCTCATTCCATTTTCATCTGAAAAATACAATCGCTGAATTTCTTTTTCTTTCGTTCCGCCCTCACAGTAATTATTATAAATAAAACCTTTTTCACCTTGCAGATCTGAGAGATACCGAAAAACAAATTCTGTTCTATTTTTTATTTCAATATTTTTTATTTCTGGTAGCCCTTTTTCTAGGCCTCCAAATCTAAACTCCTTATGATTGCCAACATAGTGTCGATTGAGAACATAGCTGTAATATTGGATATCATTTGCGATAATTTGATACCCTTTTTTCTTGAAATATGTCCCAACTGCGCCCGTACCCGCAAAAAGATCACAAAAAACATGGCTATTTCCCTTAACCACTTTTTTAATGGAATCATCTATAAATTCCAATAAAGATAATTTACTACCAATATAATTCATAATTTTAATAATCTCTTATTCATCTGGATATAATTTTTTAAAAACACTATCCACAGCTTCTTTTGCTGATAACTCACTTATATTTCTTACAATAATTTGTAACAAACCAGTCTATAGATCTTAGTGATAGTCTGGTTTTTTGCAATATAATTGATAAAAATGTATTTAAATTTTCTTTGTTTTTGTAAAATTCCAATACCTTTTTC
>JBAXHR010000149.1:0-2732 GCA_037138835.1 Candidatus Moraniibacteriota bacterium
AATCTCTTCCAAAAATTCATCCGAGAGAATTGAAATGTCTGGCTTTTTGATTCCAGCTGCGTCAAAAATATCAATAATCCCATCTGAAACAACAGCTCTGTCAACAATTTGTCTGATGGCAGTTTCGATTTCCTCATCTGACTTTCCAGCTCCTTGTGGTTCAAATTTAACCAGCCGAGCTTTCACTGTCTGAAAAAATCCGACTTCATCTTTAATGTTCATCGCTTGCAAACTTGGCACTGACAAAGCAAAAGACTTGGACAGCAAGTCAACATTTTGCACGAATCTGCTTTTCCCATTTTCCAAGCTCAAAATATGCTCTTGGGCTTCCAAAATTATCGTCATCTTTTCGGAAACTGAAGCTGAAAAATATTTTTTGTAATCAAAACTACCACCTGCCTCTCCGGCAAATAAAAACATCTGCTCAACAATTTCGTGTTTCTCAATCATTGTGGCAATGGCCTCATTTTGATCAAGAGTCGGCACACCTTTTCCGCCACTTGCAGAATACATTGCCAAAGCTTTTTTCAAATCTTGAGCAATTCCAATATAGTCAACAATCAGTCCGCCTGGCTTGTCTTTGAAAACACGATTAACCCGTGCAATTGCTTGCATCAAATTGTGACCTTGCATGGATTTATCGATATACATGGTGTGCAAACAAGGAGCATCAAAACCAGTCAGCCACATATCACGCACAATCACGAGCTTGAGTTCATTGCTTGGATCTTTGAATCTGTCAGCAATCTCTCTTCGTTCTTGCTTGGTTGTGCTGTGAATTTGCCAGTTTTCAGCATCAGAAGAACTTGAAGTCATAACAACTTTTAAAGTTCCTTTATTTTTCTCAGCGCTGTGCCACTCAGGCCTGAGTTTCACGATTTCCTCATAAAGTTCAACTGCAATTCGGCGACTCATGGCCACAATCATACCTTTCCCTTCAATCACTTCTTGCCTTTTTTCAAAATGCTCAACAATATCTTTGGCCACAGTTGCAATCCTGTCGCGATGTCCGACAATTGCTTCAAGTTGTGTCCATTTTGCCTTGGCTTTTTCAGCTGCGGTTGATTCTTCATTTTCTGTGATGGCTTCAACCTCACTGTCAAGTTGCGCTTTTTCTTCTTCTTTCAAGTGAATTTTTGCCAAACGAGACTGATAAAAGATTCTCACGGTCGCCCCATCTTCCACTGCTTGAGAAATGTCATACACATCCACATATTCTCCAAACACGGCTGGAGTTGAAGCGTCTTCTTTTTCAATCGGCGTTCCTGTGAAACCAATAAAAGAAGCGTGCGGAAGAGCATCTCGCAAATATTTTGCGTAGCCATATTTTGTGCGGGTGCCAATTTCATTTCCAGCTTCATCTTTTTCATAAACAGTCTTGGCTGCAAAACCATATTGACTGCGATGTGCCTCATCGGCAATCACAATGATATTTTTTCGATCAGAAAGCAAATCAAAAGTTTCACTGCCGTCTTCCGGAAAGAATTTCTGAATGGTTGTAAAAATAATTCCGCCTCCAGCAGTTTTCAATTTGCTTTTCAAATCTTCCCTACTGGAAACTTGGGCTGGCTCTTGTCTCAAAAGTTGTTTGCTTGAAGCAAAGGTGTCAAAAAGTTGATCATCCAAATCATTGCGGTCCGTGATGACAACAATCGTCGGATTATCAAGATCCAAAACAATTTTTCCAGCATAAAAAACCATCGAAAGAGATTTTCCTGATCCTTGCGTGTGCCAAACCACGCCAGCTTTTCGATTTCCATTTTCCAAAGAAGCCTGCTTGGTCGAAATCAAAGCTTTGCGCACTGCCCAATATTGATGATAAGCTGCCAGAATTTTGATAGTTTCAATAAAGGTTTGCTTCGTTTGAGCGTCTTCATGTTTGGTTTTCTGGAAAACCACAAAATTTCTGATCAAATCAAGCACAACTTCTTTGGCAAGCATGCCGTTGATCAAAGTTTCAAGTTGAGGTGTGGTGGTTTTGCCTTCTTTTTCTCCATCAATAGTTTTCCAAGCGACGAAACGCGACCAATCCGCAGTGAGTGACCCTGCCTTAGCATCCAAGCCATCGGAGGCCACCAAAATTCCGTTATATGCAAACAAAGATGGAATGGCATTTTTGTAATTCTGAAGTTGCGTGAAAGCCTTTTTGGTCGTGGCATTTTCATCAGCGGGATTTTTGAGTTCCAAAACAACCAAAGGAAGACCATTCACAAACAAAACCACATCGGGTCTTTTTGTTTTTTCTTTTTCAGTCACCGTGAATTGATTGCAAACCAAAAATTCATTGTTCTGAAAATTTTCAAAATCAATCAGTTGGATTTTGTTTCCCCGCACTCCGTCAGCCGCTAAAAATTCTGCATCGATTCCGTCCGTCAGCATTTGATGAAAAGCCTCATTACTTTCAATCAAATTTTGATTGGCAACGCTTAAAACTGCCTTAAAAGCTTGCTCGCGCACAACTTCCGGCTTGTAGGGATTGATGCGATTGATGGCATCTTTCAAACGCTTTTTCAAAACAACCTCGCTCAAACTTTCTCGCTCATTTTCCTGATCTTCCGGGGAAAGATAAACATAGCCTTGTTTTTCCAAAAGTTCGATTGCAAATTCTTCAATGTGAGATTCGGTAATTTTTGACATAAAATTAACTATTTTTTTCCATCTCCAATTAATCTATTTATTTCCTCGATAAGCAAATGAATACTTGTTGACGGATTTCCGACATTACTCAATAT
>JBAXHR010000150.1:0-2701 GCA_037138835.1 Candidatus Moraniibacteriota bacterium
GATAATCCGTGTAGGCATTGAGGAGAGTGGAAAAGGTATATTTCGCATTTGCTTCAACGGCAGCTTTCTTTGCAGCTTTCTCCGCTTTCTGTGCCTGCTCCTGCTCACGCGGATCAATGCCCCTGTCAAGTAACGTCTGAAGCCGTCGCGCTTCTTTACGGGCATCCTCAATAGTCCAATCGGCTGTTTTGCCGATAGTCCATCGGTGGGTATTTTGTTGGGACAGGAAGGTTTTTTTGACAAGCACCGTATTAAATTTGAAAAAGACCACGACAGTTTTGAAATAACGCCGGTTAAAAAATAAAAAATCCGCAATCGCAAATAGCGGATTTTTACGATAAATTGCAATTTTCAAAAATATGGCAAAAAAAACTGAAAAGAAAGCAGGCTCAATGAAGGCTGTTAAGATAATAGCGGTGGCAAGAAAAACCAAGGGCAAGGAAAAGGCCAAGCCACAAGTGCAGGAAGAAATTTTGATGCAACCGCCACGGGGGATGAGGGATTTGCTTCCTGGCGATCAACCATATTGGAATCAAATTCGGCGCGTGGTGGCGCGAATGGCCCTGGAATATGGGTATCAGCGCATTGATACGCCAGTTTTGGAATATTCAAATTTGTTCGTGCGTTCCATTGGTGAAGGCACGGATATTATCGACAAGGAAATTTATGCCTTCAATACCAAAGGTGGTGACCGAGTTGCATTGCGACCAGAAATGACGGCTGGGATTTGTCGTGCTTACATTCAACACGGGATGAATGTGCTTTCCAAGCCAGTGAAACTTTTTTCCACGGGGTCAGTTTATCGTTATGACCGTCCGCAAGAAGGTCGTTATCGCGAACATTTTCAAGCCAACTTTGACGCTTTTGGTGAACAGGATCCAATTTTGGATGCGCAGCTTATTCAATTGGCACACCGCGTGGTCACAAGTTTGGGCATCAAAAATGTGCAATTCCAAGTCAATTCTTTGGGTTGTCCGAAGTGTCGCAAAGAATATCAGGAACTTTTGGTGGCTTATTTTGAATCAAAAAAACAAAAGCTTTGCCAAAATTGCAAGCGGCGCTTGGAAACAAACCCACTGCGAATTCTGGATTGCAAAGAAGATAAATGTATGCAAGTGGCGGAAACTGCACCGCAGTCAGTTGACCGACTTTGCCCAGAATGTCGCACCCATTTCAAAAATATTTTGGAATATTTGGATGAGTTGGACTTGCCTTATGTGATCAATCCGCGTTTGGTTCGAGGGTTGAGCTATTATAGTCGGACAGTTTTTGAAATTTGGTCCAATGATGAGGAGGGCAAGAAGCATTCGCTCGGTGGCGGTGGTCGTTATGATTATTTGATTGAACAATTGGGTGGAGAAAGAACTTCCGCGATTGGTTTTGCCTTGGGAATGGATAGAGTGGTGGCAGAAATGAAAAGAGTGCACGCCAAATCTTATGTTGAACCGAAACCACGCGTCTTTTTGGCGCAATTGGGCGACCTGGCCAAAAAGAAAAGCTTGAAAATTTTTGCGGAATTGCAGAAGAATGGCATTTTGGTGGCGGAAAGTTTTGGGCGAGGCAGTCTCAAATCACAGCTCCGAGTGGCCGATCGTTTGGGTGTGGAAATTACCTTGATTATTGGGCAAAAGGAAGCTTTGGATGAAACGGTGATTATCAAGGATATGACCAGCGGCACACAAGAAACCGTGACCAATGAGAAATTGGTCAGTGGCGTCAAAAAAATTTTGAAGAACAATGTGGTGGTTTCGCATAGCGATGAATTGAAATTACAGATTGACGAGCAGTAAGTTTGCGGTTGACTTATTTGAGATTGGTTGTATAGTTGATTAGTTGCGAGTAATAAGATAAAATCCTAGATTATTTAATAATTAACGCAGTCCCAGTAAAAATTCTCAAGCATGTTTGGTGGATTGGTTTTGTTTGATGGGCGTGTTTCGCCTACGGCTCGTTTGGTGAGAAGAAAAAACTTGAGAAACAGAATTTTACGGGACTCTAAATTTTTTGGCAAAATCCTAGATTTTGATAAAATTTGAGAAAGGAGGCTTTTATGATTGAAGTTAGAAAAAAAGAAAAGGAAACAACGGAAAGTTTGATGCGACGCTTTTCCCGCAAAATGCAACAAAGTGGCGTGCTTATGTATGCTCGTCGAAAAAGATTTTTGAAGGACGAAAAAAGCAAGCCTGAAAAACGCGACGAAGCGCTTTACAAAGTCAAAATTCGCAAAGAAATTGACAAGCTCAAAAAACTTGGCAAATTTGACGATGAAGCTTTGAAAAACATCAGACGCAAAATGTAAAAATTGCAAATTGACGCGAATGAGTAAATACGCGAATATTCGCGAAAGGATTTACTCATTTGCATTAATTCGTATCAATTTGCATTTCATATGAGTTTAAAAGAAACAATCACGGCGGATTTGAAAACGGCTATGAAAGCGGGCGACACTTTAAGGCGCGACACTTTGCGCTTGATTGATAGCGCAATCAAAAACGGCGAAATCGAAAAGCAAAAACGCGAAACTGGTCTTTCTGACGAGGAAGTTTTGGAAGTGCTAGGGCGCGCCGTCAAACAGCGTCAAGATAGTATTCGCCAATTTGAAGCTGGTGGTCGTCCAGAATTGGCTGAGCAAGAAAAAGCAGAACTTGAAATAATTATGCCATATTTGCCAGCGCAACTTTCGCAGGCAGAAATTGAAACG
>JBAXHR010000151.1:0-2699 GCA_037138835.1 Candidatus Moraniibacteriota bacterium
TATATTATACAGGAAAATATCTATTTTGAAAAGTTAATTTTGTGTGGTGCCTTAGGTTGTCTTTTCCTGATTTATACGCTAGGATAATTGGACTATGCAAATCAAAAACCTGACTCAATTTGAAACCTTTTTGAAAGCTCACATTCCCACGAGGCAGGCTTTGTTTGTGGGCGATTTGGGCTTGAAGAGAGCCAAATATTTCCTGCGCCTATTGGGCAATCCCCAAAACAAAATTAAAGTCATTCATTTGGCGGGCACTTCTGGCAAGGGCTCAACTGCGCACTTGACCAGCCATCTTTTGCAAAGCCAAGGTTTCAAAGTTGGACTTTCCATTTCGCCTCATCTTTTCGACATCCGCGAGCGCCTCCAAATCAACAACCAAATGCTACCTGAAAAATTGGTGCTGAAATATTTCCAACAAGTTCTGCCAACAATTTCGCAAATGGAAAAATGCAAATATGGCGCGCCAACTTATTTTGAAATTTTGATTGGCTTGGCTTTTCACATTTTCACCCAAGAAAAAGTTGACTACGCCGTCATTGAAA
Organism: Candidatus Moraniibacteriota bacterium; assembly: GCA_037138835.1. GTDB lineage: Bacteria > Patescibacteriota > Minisyncoccia > Moranbacterales > GWC2-37-73 > CAIPMZ01. The sequence goes on from JBAXHR010000151.1 coordinate 546, forward strand.
CAGGCCTCGGTGGCCGACTTGATGGCACAAATGTCGTCACCACCAAAAACAAAATTTGCCTGCTGACCAAAATCGGGCTTGACCACACGCAAATCCTCGGAAGCACCATTTCCAAAATTGCCAGTGAAAAAGCAGGGATCATTGGCAAGCAAAACACAACAATCAACATCCAACAATCAAATACTATTCAAAAAATCATCAAGAGAAAATGCCAGGAAAAAAATGCTCCACTATATCTTGTTAAACCTCAAAAAAATTACCGACTGATTTCCGCCACACAAACAGAAACTATTTTTGATTTTGCATTCACCGATTCGGAGCTTGAACTAAAAAATATCCAGCTAAACCTGCTCGGTGCTCACCAAGTTGAAAATTGCGCTTTGGCGCTCACTTGCCTGGCGCTTTTGTCCAAGCGCGACAAATTTCTGCTCGATGAAAAAAAATTGCGCACCGCCATGCGAAATATTACGCTCACTGGACGCATGGAAATTCGCAAAGTTGCCAAAGGAAAAACTCTCATCCTTGACGGCGCGCATAATCCCCAAAAAATGACCGCTTTCACTTCCGCTCTCAAGACCATTTTTCCTGGTCAAAAATTTGATTTCATCGTGGCTTTCAAGAAGGGCAAAGATTTTCAAAAAATGCTCATGCAAATTTTGCCTCTTGCCAATCACCTTTTTTTGACCAACTTTTCAACTTCCAACCAAGATGATCATTGGAGCTCCGTTGACAATCTGGCGATTGAAAAATTTTTGCAGCAAAAAAAATTCCAGAATTTTTCCATCATCGCCAACGAACAAAAAGCCGTCCTTTCAGCAATCAAAAATTCTTCGCATCCCGTTGTTATCACTGGCTCACTTTATCTGCTCAGCTCGGTTTATGGATATCTGAAAAAATAGCCTAATCAATTTTTTTAAACAAAGAAGATTTGAATGTTTCCGGCTGATACGCCACCAGTCTGACAATTTTGGTTCGCTCCAAACCTGTTTCCGCAAGTTTTCGACGAAGCTCGGCCAATGATTGCTTTTGGTCATAACCCAAACAAATCACCTCCGGCGCAAAATCACGCACCACGCCATAGCGATCATTCAAACTACCCAGCACCACTTCATCCGCCAAACGGCTCGCCTTAACGATAGCCGCTCTTTCCTGCTCACTATACCTCGGCAAATGCCCTTTCACCCTTGCCACCGTCACATCCCGCGCCACCACCACCCGCAAAAATTCCCCGTGTCTTTTTGCTTGCTTCAAAAAATCTCGGTGTCCCCGATGAAAAATATCAAAAGTCCCAAAAACCAAAACTTTTTTCATATGCTTTTATTATTTGAAAGATATTATTTGATAACCATATTTCTCAACATCCACAACATCCCAAAAATTCAAATCTTTTGTTTTCAAAACATAGGAAACTTCTTTTTCCAAAATTCTTCCAGTATAATCTTCAGCTTCAGGATTCCATTCTTTGAGAATTAAAATATCTCCCTCCTGGCAATTCCAATCTGCAAGTCGTAATTCATATTTTTTGTCACCATCCAATATTTTTTGAAAATACTGTGGCCAAACTTTTTTCTCAATACGCATATCTTTTTAATTATTTTAAAATTTATTCACAAACTCTCTTTATTCAAATAAGTCCTTATGTGGTTGAATGGACATATTTCCTACTCATCACTTTTTTAATTACAAATTACACATTGCTAAAAGTCCTTATGTGACTCCCATGGATGGATTAAGTTAGCATGGATAAACAGAGCTTGTTAAAATCAAATATTCATCGCAATAAATCTTTCAGAAAACGATGATGCGCATACTTATCAAGCATATTACTAGTTCGCTCTTCATATTGATTCCCTTTCTTTTTTGAACTATTTATTTTCCTGATAATAAATTCCGTTTTAGTGTCATCGTTTTTCAGCCAATGCTCCATTTTAGTAATTGTTTGATTGCTAACCTTTAACTTTGCTCTTATTTCATCATAATTAGCTTTATCAATAATCATCTTCACAACTTGTATCCTGCGAGCTATCATCACAACCTCACTCGGCGTAAACAATCCCAACAAAAAAGCAAACACTTCATTTTTTGTTTTCAGCTCAACAAAAATTTCAAAAAGATCGCTGACAATTTTTTGCTTTTCTTTTTTGTCTATTGAAT
>JBAXHR010000152.1:0-2684 GCA_037138835.1 Candidatus Moraniibacteriota bacterium
CTATTAACACCCTCAAGGCAAAAGATGGTGTTGGAAAGAACTGAATAGTTACTTTCTCCTTGGTTGCCAAAAAATTTAAAGGGTCTATAATAAAAGCAAAGAGCCTTCAGAATAACTAGGCGAAAAATTGAGACCCACCTGAATTGTCAGGGAAAAAAATTGTTTTTTTCCGATACTTTTTTCAAGGGACTCACACGCCCACAGTTTGCATTGAGGGCTTTTTTATATGGCCTACGAAATTACGAATTGAATACGAATATACAAATCGAGCCAAAAAATCCAAAAAATATTTCTTTCAAAAAATAATTAGGCAAAATAAAAACCGGTTTACCACAAGACATCTGTAGTAAACCGGGCGCAAGTAATGAGCATTAAATTTCATGCCTGCATTACTTGATTTTTGCCGTCGTAAGGTCCCGTTCAGCGGGTCTTCGCACCTTTTTTTTGATGGGTTTTTTTTGCCCATCATCATCATCACCCCGCAGCGCTTCTCTGGAATTAACCGCGCTGGCGGCAAAACCAGCACCGTCAATCATGGTGCCACATCCCGAAAGGGATGATAATGCCCCGACGACGAGTGCAAAAAAAACAAACATTTTTTTCATTTTCATAACGAACACTCCCTGTATTTTTGCTGAAAGTTTTCCTTCAGCAGTTAAAGAAACAACTAAACAACCAACCTAATATATTACACCCAAACCACAAAAATGTCAAGCCTTCAAATGCGAGTTATCCACAATCAGGCATTTTTGGCTCAACAAAGACTTAAAACGATAGCTCACCAAAAAAACAAAGAATAATGTTTTTTCAAGGAACTTATACTAATTCAATTTAATCAGTGTCATATTGCGATGGATCTCAGCTCCTCAGCAAGATAACATTGGATTAAATTAATTTGGTTTTATCTGAATTTATCAAATTACGACAACGCCCTTATGCCACAATTCTACATCTTTTGATTCTTCTTGGCAATAGCCATGCGGATTTGCTCGTAGGAAATTTCGACGGGAAGCTGGCTTTTGATTGGACCGAGTTTTTCGGCGGAGCCAATTTTTGCAATCGCCTCAAAAATTTGCCTTTCAATTTCCGCCGGCAAAAATTCTTCGATGCGAAAATCACCGCCCACTTCGTACCAAGCCGTTAAGTGATTGAAAATTGTGCTGAGCCCCAAACTGCGAATTTTGGCAATTGCACTGGGCGCATAATTTTGTTTGTAAAGTTCCACGGTTTCCAAAACCGTGCCGAAAATTTCCCCATCTTTGCGTTGGCTTTTTTGTTTGAAACTTTTGCGCTTGCCATCATCTGCGGAAATATGCGACTTGTCCCATTTGTAATCCAAACAAACATCGCAACCGCCACAATTGCCACTATGGTTTAGTACAGCTGGGTCGCCAAAATATTTCAAAAGCAACAACCGCCTGCAACTTTCCAGCCCGACATATTCTTTCATCTTGTTGAGCTTGGTATATTTCACATCCAAAACTTTGCTCGTGTCCTCCCAGCTTTTGCCTTGCGCTTTCATCTCACTTTTGCTCGTCAAAATGAAAAAATTGTGCAAACTGGCATCGCTCTTGCTGTGGAGCAAAATGCAAAAAGCGCTCTCGCCATCTCTGCCAGCGCGACCTGCTTCTTGATAGTATCCTTCGGGACTGGCTGGCATGCCGGCGTGAATCACAAAACGAATGTCCGCTTTGTCCACGCCCATCCCAAAAGCAATCGTTGCCACGATGACTTTGAAACGATTTTCCATAAAGTCAGTTTGAATCCGACTGCGTTTGTCACCTGCCATTCCTGCGTGATAAGCCGTGGCTTTGATGCCTTGCGAGTTGAAAAATTTGGCCAACTCTTCGGTTTCCTTGCGCGTGATGGCATAAACAATACCTGAGCCTTTGATGGATTTGGCAATTCGCAGCGCCTCGCTGGCACGCTCATTTTTTTTCAGATTTGCCCGCACAAAAAATTTCAAATTTGGTCGGTCAAAACCCCGCACAAAAATGTCCGGTTCTTGCAGTGCCAACCGTTCCACAATGTCATCTTTGACCTCTGGCGTGGCCGTGGCAGTAAATGCTGCCACAACTGGTCTGCTGGGCAGCATTTCAATGTAAGCTTTGACATTGAGATAATCTGGCCGAAAATCATGTCCCCACTGCGAAACGCAGTGCGCCTCATCCACCGCCAACAAAAACACTTCCAACTGCGCAAACAATTTTTGAAATTGCCAATTGCCAAATCTTTCAGGGGCGATATAGATAATTTTGATTTTGCCTGCCTTGATATCAACCAAGCGTTGCTGAATTTCTTCAAAAGAAAGGGCGCTGTTGATGTAGGTTGCTGAAATTCCCCGCGCCACCAAGCCATCGACTTGATCTTGCATCAACGCAATCAACGGCGAAATCACAATCGAAACTTTATCACTCAAAATTGCAGGCAATTGAAAACAAAGGGATTTTCCTCCCCCTGTCGGCATCAGCGCCACCACATCGCGCCCAGCCAAAATGCTCTCCACAATTTCCTTCTGCCCCGCCCGAAATTGCGAAAAATTGAAATATTTCTTGAGACTTGTTTCTAACATAGCTCCATTATCGCACAGCTGTCAGAATATTTCCAGTAACTATTCAGTTCTTTCCAGCACCATCTTTTGCCTTGAGGGTGTTAATAGATTACGCAAAGAAGTAACCAGCGAT
>JBAXHR010000153.1:0-2655 GCA_037138835.1 Candidatus Moraniibacteriota bacterium
GCTTCAATGATAAGTTGATTGGGATCTTCAGTCACAGGATGCACTGAGAAAGCAATGCCGGCTTTTTCGGAATTGACCATTTTTTGAATCACCACTGCTACAGAGATTTTGGTGTTATTGAGTCCTTTTTCGAAGCGGTAGAAGATAGCTCTGGGGGTAAAGAGAGAAGCCCAACATCGTTGAACTTTTTCCAGGAGGTCTTCCTGGGTGGTATTAAGGAAACTATCTAGTTGTCCTGCCCAAGCGTTTTCAGCTCCGTCTTCGGCTGTAGCAGAAGAGCGGACGGCTACGAATTGAGAGTTGAGTTGTTGAAATTGAGTTTGGATTTCGGTTTGGATTTCAGTTGGCATCTTCGCCTGTTTGATGAGCAGTTGAATTTTTTCGCTGGCTTTATCAACATTGGAAACTACTTGGTGATCAGTGTTTTTTAAGATAGCTTCAATTTCTTGAGTTAGGTCTGTAGCGTGGAGAAATTGATCAAAAGTTGTAGCTAGAACTACAAAGCCATCAGGCACTGGGATGTGATGGTTGAGCATTTCTCCCAAGGAAGCTCCTTTACCACCGGCAAGGTCGTTGGAGTGTTTGGAGAGTTGAGAGAAAGGGAGGGTGAACATAGGTGTTTTTATTAATTTGAAAACAAATTAACTTTTCAGTGCCCGGAGCGAGACTCGAACTCGCATGGGATTGCTCCCGAGGGACTGTTTTTGGTGGGCGGAGCGGGACTCGAACCCGCATGTCATAAATGACGCGACATTTTAAGTGTCGAATGTATACCAATTTCATCATCCGCCCATGATGTTCTTGAAACAATTTGAGGTCCGTACCAGATTTGAACTGATGTACGCGGTTTTGCAAACCGCTGCCTAACCACTCGGCCAACGGACCTTCTAAATTTTCTCTCCGCCAGCTGGCGGATCAAACAAAAAACTGAGTTAGCCTCGGGCACCACCCCCGCCTCAAGCGGGGCCCCGCTATAGGCGGTGGTCGGCCAACGGACCTTTTAAATTTTCTTAACTTCTCCAAGCTTATCAAGAAATAACCCTAGAGTCAATCTGACCCAACAAAAAATTCGCCTAGGCGAATTTTTTGTAAAAATCTTAGAATTTGCAGTTTTTCTAATTTCTCGTATAAATCAAAAATTTCTTTTTGTTCTCCGAAAGGTCAATAAAGTCATCCAGGGCTTCACCGAGCTTGGCACTTGTGCTTTCGCCAAAAGCCATGCCTTCCACGCGACAACCAGTAGTGCTTTGAATATATTCCACCAAAGGAATATAATCACCATCACCAGAAACCAAAACAATCACATCCAAACTTTTGGAAAGCTTGATGGCATCCACCGCGATACCCACATCCCAATCACCCTTCTTCACACCACCAGGAAAAATCTGCAAATCCTTGGTTTTGACTTCAAAGCCTTGCTTTTCCAGTGCTTCAAAAAATTTTTCTTCTTGCCCCTCCACAGTTTTGATGCCATAAGCAATCGCGCGAATGAAAACTCGCTCGCCCACAGCCGCTTCAAGCACTTTTTGAAAGTTGACCTTCTTGCCATAGAGCGCCTTGGCGCTGTAATACAAATTTTGGATATCAACCAACACCCCCACCCGTTGTTCTTTTGATCGTAACATATTTTTTGCGAATTAATGCGAATTTATACTTTGCGAATTAATACGAATTGGTAGCAAATAATTTCCAATCGCTTACTTTACACAGAAAACACGGATGCATTTCTCATGCTAATCCGTGTCCCGCAAAGAAGGTATACGCCATTCGTGAGAATTAGCTTTAAATTTGCGACTATTTGTGACCTTACCCTTTAAGCCCAAGTTCTTTGATAATTTTCTTGTAAGTTTTTTCGTTGGTTTTTTCTAAATATCCCAAAAGTTTTCGTCTCTTGGCCACCATCTTGAGCAAGCCGCGACGAGAATGAAAGTCTTTTTTGTTCTTTTTCAAATGAGAAGTCAGCTTTTTGATGCGTTCCGTGAACATCGCAATTTGATACTCTGGGGAACCTGTATCTTTGTCGTGTCTTTTGACCTCTTTGGTCACTTTCTCTTTTTGCTTGTGCGTTAGCGCCATAGCTTTTGTTTGGCAATATGCTCGTTTTTGGCTTTAACAGGCCTAAACCAACTTATGCTCAATGAAAATATTTAATTACCTTAACACCATAACACGCCCTTGCCTTTTTGGCAAATTTTTTAATCTCTGATTTTTGAATAAAATGCAGAACCCTAGTCATAAAAATTAAAAAGAAAAAATTATTCTCCCTCTTGCATATATTCAGAAACGATCATGATTATTTTTTGAACTTTTTCATTACAAGATTTAAAGCTAATCTTATCCAAAATTTCACGCCCATATTTTCTGATTAAATCACTAATAAGCGCATGCACGAAAGATTGAGTAGCTGCATCCACATGCTCAAAATCCAAAACAACGGCTTGATTTTTTTCAAGCGCTGGAATTATCTGCTCAAGCCTCAAACTCCTCGCGATGTCTTTGTTTTCAGCGAAAGCTCCGACTTTTTCGAACAAGTTAATATGAATCATATGAAGTTTGGTTTCTTATATCTTGCTTTTTTTCTTTCTCGAACTGTTTTAAAATAAACTTCTCTAATCAATTCAAGCAAGCTAGAAAACTCCTTGGTGTCATCAAGGG
>JBAXHR010000154.1:0-2652 GCA_037138835.1 Candidatus Moraniibacteriota bacterium
TTGCAATCATTGGGATTTTGGCGGGGGTTATCTTGGTGAGCACTTCTGGAGCTCGAAGAAAAGCTCAGATTTCCAATTTCAAATCTGAAACTGCTGGCGCTGTCGCTGCCTTGGTGTTGCAATGTCAGGATGCGACCCCAGTGCCTCCTACTACTGCAAGTGCTTATACTACTTGGGGAGCTGTTGCTGATCCTGATTGTGGAGAAGCAGGTGCGGGAACTTTTACAGTTACTGCAACCTCAACAGTTGATACCGCTTGCATTGCAACCATTACGGAAACAGGTGCTACTTATACAGCAGCATGCAATAGCTAGAGATGGTATTGATTTGAATTGCATTTTGTGCTGATAAAAAGCGGGCTTTGCTCGCTTTTTATTTTTAGGGTATGATTAAAAAAGTTAAATATTTTTTGATCCAATTGTGAAAATAAAAACAAAAAAAATTGCTTTCAAGCAAGGCTTCACCTTGATTGAATTGATTGTTGTGATGGCAGTCATTGGGATTTTGGGATCGGTGGTTTTGGTTAATTTGAATCCTGCGAAAAATTTGGCGCAAGCTGCCAACACCAAACAAACATTGTCATCCCTCGGAAGCGCGTTGGCAATTTGTTGTGAAAGCTTGGCAAATGGCTTGCAGACCGTGGCTGATGGCGATGTTTGCGACACTGGCACGGTGGCCAATTTGCCAAATGCGGCAGCGCTTCAAGCTGCTAATGTGATTTATTCTGTGTTGGATGATTGCAGTGCGGACAATCCCGCTTTGGATGTGCAAATCATTGGACATCCCAAAACCGAGTGCAATGCGCATATTTCCGTGACGCAAGACGGAATTTTTTCAGGTGGCAATGCGTCCACAATTGGCACAACTCGGGGGTTTCCGGCTGGATGCTGATTTTCTTGGCGCAGTTTTTGTTTTTGTGGTAAAATTTCTTTGACAGGGGTGGTAGGATAAATAGGACGCGTAAGACTGATAACAAAATAATAAAACAATATGACAATTATTTTTCTTTTGCTGGGTTTGATCATTGGAAGTTTTCTCAATGCGGTGGTTTATCGCTTAGAGGCAGTGGAATCGCTCTTGGAGCGCAGTCATTGTCCACATTGCAAAAAAACGGTGCGGTGGTTTGACAATGTGCCACTTTTGAGTTTCATTTTGCTCAGCGCCAAGTGTCGGGATTGCGGCGAAAAAATTTCCTGGCAATATCCCATCGTGGAGGCCACCACGGGCGTGCTGTTTGCTTTGGTGGGCAGTTATTTTTTTAATCCCTTGGCGGCCGCTAGTTGGCTAGTAACCAGTTTTTATTTGGTTATTTTTGCAATTTTGTTGGTGATTTTTGTGTATGACTTTAAATATATGGAAATTCCAATGCTGGTACTGTGGTTGGGCGTGGGGGTTAGTTTGCTTTATTTGATTTTGGCAGACTATCAAAGTTTTGCGAGTGTGAAAAATTTTTTGGATTTGAAAATTGTTTCAGGACTCTTGAGTGGCCTAGTGGCGGGCGGTTTTTTCTACGGCCTGGCGGCTTATTCCAAAGAAACTTGGATGGGATATGGCGATGCTTATCTGGGATTGCTGACTGGCTTGGTCGTCGGTTGGCCAAATATTTTGCCAACCCTACTGATTTCTTTTGTGTTGGGAGCGCTCATTAGTATTGGACTGGTAGCAATGAAAACCAAGAGCTTGAAAAGTCAAGTTCCTTTTGCTCCATTTTTGATCGGCGGAGTTTTTTTGACGATTTTCTTGCCGAAAATGTTTCCGCAATTGGAACTTTATTTTTCATTTTTCCTTTAAACTTAGTATAATATAAAAATGATTGAACTGGTTGTGAACAAAAAAATATGCAAAACAAAAAACAAAAAAACAAATCAGGATTTTCATTGATTGAAGTTTTGATTGTGGTGGCAATTGGAGCGTTGATGGCAGGAGTTTCAATCAAGGGCATTGGTGGCAACAAAGATGCTGATGATGAAATTGAAGTGGTGGCTGAAAAAGTTGTTTCGCAACTTCGCTCATTGCAAAATGAGATGTTGACCGGAAAAACAATCACAGTCAGTGGCGTTCAAAAACCAATTTGTCGGGCAAGCTTTAAGGTTGATAATAGTGGCGGAGCTGGGACTGGAGACACAAGCTACAAGATTTTTTATGATGATTGCAGTGGAGCTTTCACAAATATTTCCTCAGCTACGGAAACTCGCAATTTCAATGCCAAGGGGACAGTCACGGCTTCGGGCCCAACTTTCAACTTTTATGCTCCACGAGGTGAGATGAACACTGGCTCAATGTCGATCAGTCTTGGCTCGCAGACTCGCTATATTTGCGTTTCAAAAAATATTTATTCCAGTTCGACTATTTGTCCCTAGATTGATTGTGGGTATGGTTGATAATTTTTTCAAAATTGGTGGTCTGATATGACAAAAGAAAAACAAGCACAAAAACAAAAATATTTTTCAGTCAAAGCAGGATTTTCCTTGGTGGAAGTGCTCATTGCTTTGCTGATTTTGACGATGGGAATCACCGCGTTGGTCGCAATGCTTGCCAAGAATAACAAAGAAATCATCGCAACCAGGGATCAGCTCATCGCCACCAACTTAGCGCAAGAAGGCGCGGAGTTGGTAAGGAACAATTGGGATAATGATAATACGAGTTCTTATT
>JBAXHR010000155.1:0-2636 GCA_037138835.1 Candidatus Moraniibacteriota bacterium
GCCAAAAATGCCCAACTTTTGATTCAGGCGGGCTTTGTCGATAAATTAATGGCAGGAACTTATTCTTTTTTGCCACTTGGCTTGCGAGTTTTCAAAAAGATTGAAAATATCATTCGAGAGGAGATGGAAAATTTAGGCGCCAATGAAATTTTGATGCCAACTTTGCAACCAAAAGAGAATTGGCAAACAACTGGTAGATGGGAACAATTGGACAATCTTTTTCGTTTTGTGAGTTATTATTCAAAAATAGATTATGCGCTGGGCGCAACTCACGAGGAAATCGTAGTCCCTTTGATGAAGAAATTTGTTTTCTCCTACAAAGATTTGCCGACTGCTACTTTTCAGATTCAAAATAAATTCCGTGACGAAAAAAGAGCCAAATCTGGAATTTTACGGGGGCGGGAATTTTTTATGAAAGATTTATATTCTTTTCACGCTACTGAGGAAGATCTTGATGCTTATTATGAAAAAGCCATTAAGGCTTATGAAAAAATTTTTCAAAGAGTTGGTGTGGGCGCACAAACTTATTTAACTTATGCCTCGGGCGGAACTTTTTCAAAATATTCTCATGAATTTCAGACAATTTGCGAGGCAGGAGAGGATTTGATTTATATTTGCGACAAATGCAAAGTGGCAATCAATGAGGAAATTATTGAAGATTTGAATCACCAATGTCCGCAATGTCAAAATGCTGATTTGCGAAAAGAAAAAGCAGTTGAAACTGGCAATATTTTCAAATTGATGACGAAATATTCCAAACCTTTTGAATTGAAATTCAAAGACCAGGATGGAAATGAAAACGAAGTAATTATGGGTTGTTATGGAATTGGGCTTAATCGCTTGATGGGAGTGGCAGTGGAACTTTTCAATGATGACAAGGGCATCATTTGGCCGGAAAGCATTGCGCCGTTTGCGGTGCATTTGATTGATTTGGGACAAGCTGAACAGGCGGAAAAAATTTATGCTGAGCTTTCCTGCGCAGGCGTTGAAATTTTGTGGGATGACAGAGAAGTTCGGGCGGGTGAAAAATTTGCCGACAGCGACTTGATTGGCATCCCATATCGCGTGGTGGTCAGCGAAAAATCTTTGCAAGCGGGAGGCGTGGAACTGAAAAAAAGAAATGAGCAGGAAAGTAAGATTGTGACAATGGAAGAGTTGATTAGTTTGCTAAGAAAATAAAGTTGCTTGAAAAAGCAAATACTATCACACTATCGAGCATGATAGTATTTGCCTAAAAATTTAGAGATTTGGATTTGGTTCGTAGATTCGAATTTAATTCGCCTGTCTGTCTACCTGCCTGCCGGCAGGTAGTTTCGTATCAGCATATGAAAAATAAAATAATCGTTAGTGTCAAAAATCTTTGCAAAACTTATGAGTTTGTAGAGAAGCAACCTGGCTTGAAAAATTCTTTCAAGAGTCTTTTTCGAGCTGAGAAAAAACAGAAAGAGGCGGTGAAAAATATCAATTTGGAAATCAGCGAAGGCGAGTTGGTTGGTTTCTTGGGGCCCAATGGGGCAGGAAAAACGACCACGCTGAAAATGCTGTCGGGAATTTTGACACCCACAAGTGGTGAAGTGAGTGTGCTTGGTTATGAGCCAATCAAACGACAGAAAGAATATCAAATGCAGTTTGCTTTTGTGATGGGGCAGAAAATGCAGCTTTGGTGGGACTTGCCAGCGATGGAAAGTTTTTTGCTCAACAAGAAAATTTATGAAGTTAGTGATGAGGATTTTGAAAAAAATCTCGCTGAAATGGTGGAACTTTTGGATGTTGGCGAAATTATCAACAAACAAGTGCGGCAACTTTCTTTGGGTGAGCGCATGAAATGTGAATTGATTGCAGCCCTGCTTCACAATCCGAAAGTTTTGTTTTTGGACGAGCCTACTATTGGTTTGGATGTGGTGGCGCAAAAAAAGATTCGCGATTTCATCAAAAAATACAATCGAGAAAGAAAAACCACCATCATTTTGACTTCGCATTATATGGAAGATATCGCGCAACTTTGCCAGCGGATTGTGATTATTGATTTGGGCAAAATTATTTTCGATGGGCAATTGGCAGATTTGATTGCCAAATATGTGCCCAGCAAAAAACTGACGATTTTCTTTGAGCAAGTTGTGACGCGAGCGGAAGTGGAAAATTTTGGCAAAGTGTTGGAATTTGAGCCACTGAAAGTTTGCTTTGAAATTCCGCGCGAGCAAGTGAAAAATGTGACTGGCAAAATCTTGGCCAGCGAATTGCCCGTGAGCGATTTGGAAATTGACGAAGAGGACGTGGAAAGCATTATTCGCAATATCTTTACGAAGTGATACTGAACTAATTAAGTCAGTGTTGTATTGGGACGGAGCTTATTGGGACGGAGCTCAACTCCGAATCGGAGTTGAGCTCCGGAATGGCAAATTATAATAAATTAAAAAGTTGATTTGGCATAAGTATAAATAGAACGCGTGGAAATGAATTTTTATGGACAAATATTGGGCGACTATCGCAAATAGCATGAAAAATAGCCTCATTTATAAGGCCAATAGTTTTATTCGTGTATTGGTGGCTGCTTTTTCTTTTTTGGCACTTTTTTATTTTTGGTTAGCTATTTATGCACAGGGCAATCAAATTGGAACTTATACTTTCAAAGAGAT
>JBAXHR010000156.1:0-2596 GCA_037138835.1 Candidatus Moraniibacteriota bacterium
ATGGCGTGAAGATGGGTGCGAAATGTATGAATTATTTTGTTACAGAGACTTAGTTGCGGTTTTTTGAAAAATGAAGTAAAATTCAAGAAAGTCAATTGCTGGCTTAAAAATATTTAAACAGCTTAAATTAAAATCAAAAAATATGGAGTTTAAAAATCCAGAAAAGAAAGTTTCAATCAATAATACTCCCAGAAATTGGGAATTTCAACAACGCGCACAACAAGTTGCTGGAAATGAACAGCCTGCAGGAACTAGGCCGATGGTAGTGTCTAATCCTAAAAAAGAAGCCGAGGAGAAAAGCAGGACCTTGACTTCAAAAATGTTGGAAGTAGCGATGTCAGTTTCTTTCGGGGCTTTGTTTTTTGGCCTGCCACTTTTTTTCCTAAATAATACATTGCAAGGAATTGTTTTTGAAAAACAAATTTATTTTTATTTCTGGGTGCTGGTTGCAATCATCAGCTGGATAACCAAGGGTGTGGTCACGGGCGAATTGAAAATCAAAGAAACTCCGTTGGATTATTTTATCGGAGCTTTCGCGCTGGTTTATCTTTTGGCGACAATTTTTTCCGTGGATCGCTGGCATAGCCTCTTTGGTTTTTTTGGTGATCCATCGCGAGGTTTCATCAATGTTTTGGCTTGTATTTTGGTTTATTATTTTATTACAAGTAATTTCACCAAGAAACGCTTGGCAATCGCGCTGAGTGGAATTATTGCAAGCGCTATCTTGTTGGAAATTTGGACTTTTGTGGGACTTTTTTTTGCTGCCAAACTGCCAGTTTGGGTAACTGCTCATATCCCAGCTAGTCTTTTTGGCTCCTTGACTTCTTTGGGAATTTTTTTAAGCTTGGTTTACCCGCTTTTTGTGGTGGCAATTTACAAATTGCTTGAATCTAATTTGAATAAAATAATCAAAATTTCCCTGACTAGTTTGCTTGGTTTGTTTTTTGTGGCTGATATTGTGCTGATGTGGTTCTTGTGGTCCTTCATCTTTTTGCCAGGAGTCTTCCCTGGCTTGATTGTGGGCGTGAGTTTCTTTGTGATTTTTGTGATCGCCTTGATTGTCAGGCCACTGCCAGGTTGGTCTTGGGTAACTTTCTTTTCTTTTATGGCAGTGATGCTACTATTAATGCTTGGCAGTGGAGAAGGTTATTTGACGCAAAAATTGCCAGCCGAAATCAGCCCTTCTTATGGTCTCTCTTGGGGCGTGGCAAAGGATGCTTTGAAGGAGAAATTTTTTCTTGGCACGGGAGCTGCTTCTTTTGGTTATGATTTTTCCAAATATCATTCGCAAGAATTGAACAGCACGCAATTTTTCAACTTACGATTCTATCAAGGTTCTGGGCTTTTCTTTGAAGCCTTGCCAACAATTGGCTTCTTGGGAACTGCTACGCTGGTGCTGATCTTACTCAGTTATCTTGGTACCTCGGTATATTTGCTCAGCAAGGATAAGGAAAAAAACAAGCTCTATTCCCTGGGATTTTTTTCAGCCAGCCTTATTTTTCTCTATAGCGCTTTGTTGATGAGAGTGGATGGTTCAATTTTGATTTTCGGTTTGCTTTTGACGATTTTGTCTTTGGCGACTTTGCAATTGGAGAGTGACAACGAAGAACACTTCAAGACCCTTTCCTTGAAAACTTCACCAAAATATGCCTTGGCCTTGGCTTTTATTTTTATGTTGGCATCTGGCGGAGTAGTTTTCGTTTTCGTTTTCATGGGCAAGGCTTTAGTGGCTGATGTTTATATGAAAAATGCTACCACAGTAGCTGCACATACAACAGATGATTCGGTTCAGAAAATGGTTAAAGCTATCAATCTTTATCCAAATGAAGCGCGTTATTATAGTCGAATTGGTCAAGAATATATGATTTTGGCTAATAATGAAGCTTTGAAAGGCAAGGATCAACAAGATGTTGCACTTATTCAGGGTTATTTGGATAGTGCAATTATGCTTTCTAGCAAGGCTAAGGATTTAGCACCAAATGATGTGGCCACCGTGGAAGGCTTGGCACAGATTTATGAGAATTCAGTTAGCTATGTGGATAAATCAGCTGATTTGGCTGAGCAATATTATCAACGAGCCTTGGAATTGGAGCCTCATAATCCAGTTTATTACATTAAGCTTGGGGAAATGAAAATTGCCAAGGCCGCTTCCACTCAAGATGCTGGGGAGAAAAAACAAATAATTCAAGAGTCGATTGGAATTTTCCAAAAATCGGTGGAGGAAAAGAAAGATTATGGAACTGGCTATTATTATATCGCCGTGGCAAGTCAAGCTGTGGGTGATTTGGATAAGGCGATAGAGGCTATCAAGAACGCAATTGCCAGTGAAAATGGAAATATCAATTATTTTTCCGCACTAGCTGGTTTCCTGAGCCAGCGCGCCACGGGTGATGACTTAGCGCAAGCTGAACAAATCTACAAGGCCATTATTGGCAAAGATGATACGCAGTACAATATTCATTTGGCCTTAGGTTTGCTTTATGAAAAGCAAAAGAAAAATGATCAAGCCATTGTGGAATACAAAAAAGTGTTAACGCTTTTGCCAATAGAAGGTGAAGAAGCGAAAACTCAAGTAAATAAAATGATTACCAATGTG
>JBAXHR010000157.1:0-2592 GCA_037138835.1 Candidatus Moraniibacteriota bacterium
ATATAGAATTTAAGGAAGATATGGACTTTATTCTCGATGGCTATGATAGCCAAGTTGATGAGCTGAGACAGATTGCGTACCATTCTGATGAACTTCTGCTTCAGTATCAGCAAGAACTTAGCCAAAAAACTTGAATCAATAACGTGAAGCTCAAGTTTGTGATGAATCAGGGCTACTTTATCGGTATCACGAATAAGGATATTCTGCAATTCGAGACCAAGCTGACGGAAAATATCGAAGAGAAAGATATGGATTCACTCAAGTTTAAACTTATGAGGAGGAATACGCTCAAAGGAGAACAAAGATATGTGTCTACTAAGACTTTATATCAAATACATTTAGAATTAGTAAAAGAATCTCCAAATAAACAGGATATTATTAATATTTTAAATGTTCTTTCTATGTAGTTTTAATTTTTACAAAAAATTTTCTAGGAAAATAATCATGCCAAAAAAGAAAGTTCAGGGGTTAAGGACTGCCAAGACGGAGAAACGCATCATAACTCCCTGTGAGAGTGCCTCGCAGATCATTACCTATGATGTCAGGGCTGGGCTTGTGATTGTTCACAGTAAAAAATTGTGCCAAGCCGGGGAAACTGCGCCAGATTATCCTGGCAACGAACAACAATAAATGTTGTTTATACGATATTGAGCCTGCTGATTGAAAAATATCGGCAGGCTCGTTTTGTTTAATTGAAAACACTATTTGCTCCGTCTTGCCTCAATAATATCCGCTACCACATATGCAAATTCAAAGTATGCACCCTAACTCATGCACATGACATGAAGATACTTGGCCTTTTTATCATAAAAAATTTAACGCTCAAAATTTTTTCACTTTATACTTTATCCAAAATACTTTATACTATCCCTATGGATAGTCTCCGCAGAAAAATTGAAATGAAAAATCAAACTGCCACGCAACGCGAGAGGCTGGATTTTTCGAGTGAAAAAAAACCAATTGCAAACGAGCTTTTCATTTCGCCGCAAGAAGCAGGCAAGATCAGTGGCAAATATGAACAGAAATTTCAGCGTCGAGAAAAAATCAAACGAATTTGGCTGAGCTTGTTGGGAATTTTGCTTTTTTTGACCATTGCCTATCTGGGCTATTTCGGCTGGAAAACAATTTCAGTGGCGAAAAAAATGCAAAGTGCTGAGCCAACCAATTTGGCGCAAAATGTGCGCGCGCTGGCTCTACCTTTGAAACCTGCTGATTTCAATTCCTTGCGAGGAGCAGGTCTTGGTCGCATCAATATTTTGCTGCTTGGAGCGGCAGGCGAAAAAAATGCTGGCCGTGATTTGACTGACACCGTGATGGTGATGAGTATTGATGTTAAGAATAAAAAAGTAGCGCTCTTGTCACTGCCCCGCGACCTTTATGTCAACATTCCTGACACTCAAACTTTCACCAAAATCAACAGCGTTTACAAAATCGGCTTGGCGCAAGATTTGGGAGCAGGGCCAATCAAAAAAACTGTCGAAAAAATTACCAATCTTTCCATCAACTATTATCTGATTGTCAACTTTGATGGCTTTGTCAAAATTATTGATGACATCGGCGGCATCAACATCATCTCTGAACGAGACTTTCTTGACACGCGCTATCCTGGACCAAATTACAGCTACGAAACTTTTTCCCTGAGCAAAGGTTTTCACACTTTGGATGGTGCCACGGCGCTCAAATATGTGCGCGAACGACACAGTGACCCCGAGGGTGATTTTGGCCGCGCCAAGCGCCAGCAACAAGTCATTCAAGCAGTCAAAAGCAAACTCTTTTCCATGGAAACTTTTTTCAATGTTGGCAAGCTCAATGACATTCTCAATACCTTGGGTGACAATATCAAAACCGACATTCCACTGGAAGACCTTGGCAGTTTCATTGCCCTGAGCAAGCAAGTCGACACACAGAACATCAACAATGTTGTGGTGGATGCTTGGAAGCCTGACAGCTTGCTGAAAGTTTCGCATGTGGCAGTTGGCGAGGTGATGGCTTTCATTTTGGTGCCACGAGTTGGCAACTTTAGTGAAATTCAAGATTTGGCGCAGAGCATTTTTGACCAAAGTGAACTCAAAAAACGCCGCGAAGCAATTCTCGCGGAAGATACCAACATCACAATTTTCAACCAAAGTGGCAACCGTCAACTTGTCAACAAAATCAAAACAATGCTGACCGAAAATCTTGGCTTGAAAAATGTGCAAATCTCGTCAGATCCAAAACTTGGCACAATTGAAAAAACTGTGGCACAAGACAATGCCAACGGCGCCAAACTTTTCACCCTCGATGAACTGCTCAAAAAATTGCCCGCCACCTTGGCCACCGAACAATATGCTGACGAAAATTCCAAAGCGGATTTGGTGATAATTTTGGGTCAAGATTTGCTTGAAAATTACAAATTTGAAACAGATTCAATTGAGGACTATAATAAAGCACAGGACAGTCAAGCGAATTTGGATTTTACAAGTGAAAGTGAAAGTCAAAATTGAATTTAAAATTTTTAATTTGAAATTTTAAATCAATTTTAAATTTCTTAATTTCAAAACTCAATTAAAAGATACCGGTTTAAAAAATTTATTCATTTTATCACTAAAATTT
>JBAXHR010000158.1:0-2539 GCA_037138835.1 Candidatus Moraniibacteriota bacterium
CTCGTAAAAATTCAGAGATAGTCTTTGGCTGGAACCATAAATTGCGTATGAGCCTAGTCCACCTCCCCCATTTTTTGCAAATCAATGAGTTTTTTGTAGAGGCCGTCGTTGACCAAGGCCAGCTCACTGTGGCTACCACTTTCGACAACTTGACCTTTTTCCAGCACCACAATTTTGTCAGCTTTTTTGATGGTGCTGAGGCGATGCGCGATGATGATGACGGTGCGATTTTTGCAAATTTTGTCCATCGCATCTTGAATGAGGCGTTCACTTTGCGAATCAAGATTGCTGGTGGCTTCATCAAAAATCAGAACTTTGGGATTGGCCAAAATTGCTCTGGCAATCCCGATGCGTTGGCGCTGGCCACCAGAAAGTTTGATGCCTCGCTCACCCACAATGGTTTCATAGCCGTTGCTAAGTTGAGCAATAAATTCTTCCGCGTTGGCCACCCGCGCTGCGGCCTTGATTTCAGTAAGGCTCGCCTCGGGCTTGGCGTAGGCAATGTTTTCGCTCACACTGGCATTGAAAATTTCCACATCTTGCGGGACAATCGCAAAAAATTTGCGAAAACCATAAAGGTCATATTGGCGCAAATCCTTGCCATCAAGCAAAACTTGCCCTGCTGTGGGGTCATAATGCCGATAAAC
Source organism: Candidatus Moraniibacteriota bacterium (assembly GCA_037138835.1). Lineage (GTDB taxonomy): Bacteria > Patescibacteriota > Minisyncoccia > Moranbacterales > GWC2-37-73 > CAIPMZ01. The sequence continues at coordinate 648 of JBAXHR010000158.1, forward strand.
CATTCTTGCCAGCGTGGTTTTTCCTCCCCCAGAAGGTCCAACCAAGGCAGTGGTCGCGCCTGAGGGAATTTCCAAGTTGATATTTTTCAAAGCGTACTGCTTGCTGTCAACACAATCAAAAACCCCGCACTAGGCGAGGCTTTGAAAAACCAAATTGATTTTGAAAACTAGAGAACAGCTTCCTTGGCAGCTTTTGCCAAACGGAATTTCACCACCGTCTTGGCAGCGATTTTGATTTTTTCGCCAGTTGCAGGATTAACACCCATGCGTGCTTTGCGCTTTGCCTTCACCATCTTTCCAAAACCAGGAAGCACAAATTCACCAACTTTTTTCACTTCTTTGTAAGCGATTGTTGTCAATTCATCAAAAACACCATTGATGTCTTTCTTGGAAAGACCACTTTTTTCAGCCAGTGTTGTCACGAGCTGTGCCTTTGTCATTTTTGCCATAGCTTTTCTGTTTTCAATCTGCTTTTCTTTTTTGCCTTTTGGCAAATTCGAAAAGCGAAACCAAAAACATTTTTTATGATTAATTTATTATTTCTGCACGATGGCTCATGCATAAATCCATTATACACCATTTTCAAAAGGTCAACAAGAGTCTTTTGAAATTTCTGTCAATGGTTATGCCCCTTGGCTGAACTTTTTTAATCTGCCATTGTTTTGCCAACATTTTCATCCAGTGCAACTCGCTCAAAACAAACCTTGCCGGCTTGATGTTTCCAGTCATTGGCGCTTTGCATTCCAAAAGAACCATCTGAACTATCGCGATCATTTTTGTTATCTCTCAAAAACGAGGCGCACAAGTTGTAAGTTTTTTCGCCTGTCACCACATATTCAATTTTGTTTTCAGCCTGCAAATATGGGCTCAAGCTGGCTTTTTCCAGCTCAGCAAGATTTGCTGGCAGTTTCTTTGCTTGAGTGAAAAAATTTCGGATTGCACCATCCACGCTTTGGGCATCACTGACAAGCCGATTGTCGATTCTTTTTTCCCGAGCAAGTGTTGGTGAATCGATAATGAAAAAAGCGCCCGCAAAAACCACCAATAAAAATCCAGCCAATGACAAGGCAGAAATTTTGTTAAGCTTTTTTTCTTTTTCGCCAATTTCAGTTTTTCGCATATCCCAAAAATAAAAAGCAAAAATTCCACCCGCAATCGCCGCCACAATCAAAACTTTCCACAAAAATCCATCCGTAGTTTCGCCGCCCAAAAAATTGAAAATCAAAGTGATCAAATCCCCAATCACAGTGGCGGCCGCAAAAAACAACACGATATAGGTTAGCCATTTGCGCACTCCGGATTCCAAGGCTGTCACGCCAGTAATCAGCCGCTTTCCAATAATACTCGAAAGCAACAGAAAAATAGGACTTGCAATTGTAAGCGCAGCAAGCCCAAACCGCACCCCGCCTTGGTCAAAAGCATTGGCAATTTGATCAGGCAAAAACTTGTTCACAGCCTGAAAAAGAATCGAGCCGGCGCCAAAAGCCAAAAAGGTCAAAGAAAAAAACACCACCAAATACAAAAAGAAATCCTGCGCATTGTTGTTTTTTGAAGTTTCCATAGGTTTTGAAAAATTTAAAAATATATCTAAAAACCAAAAATTATTCCACATTCTTGTCTTTCGACTTTCTCAAATAATTATTACTTGAAATTACTTTTTTACCACTTTCCACCCATTCCACAGCAGTTTCTGCATTAAAGACAACTTGTCCATAAGCAGCGCCAGGAGATGCTGGTAAACCATTGGCAATAACTTTAAATTTAGATTTTTCTTTTGGATCTAATGTTGGATGAAGTAATTGATCTAATTTGTCAGCCTCAACTCGAGTCAAGGCTGTTTTTTCATCAATCATTTTTTGCACTTCATCAACCGTCTTGCCGAACAGGAAAAA
>JBAXHR010000159.1:0-2534 GCA_037138835.1 Candidatus Moraniibacteriota bacterium
GAGCAAGCTGTAAGCACTTTTTTGCGAAGCGCGTCCGCCTCGGGAGGAGTGTTTTTTTGTTGGGCTCAAAAAGTGTGCTATAATTTTTTTATCAACTTATGCCTCAAAAAAACAAAAAAACAAAAATCAAAAAACCAAAAATTGGTTTGGCGCTCTCGGGCGGTGGGGCACTTGGCATTGCGCATATTGGGGCAATTAAGGCGCTGAAAAAAAACAGAGTTCACATTGCTTGCATTAGTGGCACTAGCGCAGGGGCGGTGGTGGCAGCTTGCTGGGCTTTCGGCGTCTCCTTGGAGGATATGACGGAAATTTCAGAGAAATTAAATTGGTTGAAAATTTCCAATTTTGGTTATTCCAGGCTGGGACTAAATTCCAATAAGCCGGTGGGAAAAATAATCAAGGATTACATTGGCGACAAAAATATCGAGGACGCCAAAATTCCCTTGGCAATTGTGGCTACCGACATTGACACTGGTAATAAAGTGGTTTTTCGGGAAGGCAACTTAGCCGAAGCCGTGATGGCTAGTGCGTGCATTCCAGTTTTTTTTATGCCAGTGCAGATTGGCAAACAAAAATTGGTTGATGGGATGTTGGTGGAAAATTTGCCACTCTCACCCCTCAAAGAAATGGGTGCGGAGTTGGAAATTGGGATTGATCTGGGTCGCTGGATGGCGCACAACAAAACCGAGCATGTGCTGGATGTGGTTAATAATGCTTATGGAATTATGGTTCGACAACAAGGTGCTACCGCCAAAAATTCAGCAAAAATCATCATCGAGCCTCACTTGGAAAAATTCACCTTGTTTGATTTTAAAAATCCCAAAAAGCTTATTGAAATTGGTTTCGAGGCGACTAGTCTGGCAATTCCTGAAATCAAGCGCAAGTTGCTCTGGAAAAAGATTGAGGCAAATAATCCTCTGGAAAAAATCGCCAATTTTCTTGGTTTTGAGCAATCCTAACTTTAATTTCAAATTTGTCTTTTTATGATTACAAAAATTTCTTGGGCTGAGATTGAAAACGCGATTGATGATTTAGCCACTCAAATCAAGCAGGCCAATTTTGAAGCGGACTACATCATCGGGATTGCCAGCGGGGGGCTGGTTCCCTTGGGCTTGCTGGCCAAAAAAATGAATTTCAAAAATGTCCTGACGGTGACAGCGCGCTCATATCAAGGGGAAACGCAGGGTGAGCTCGAGATTAGTTATTTGCCAGCAATTGATTTGCGTGGCAAGAAAATTTTGCTGATAGATGAGCTGGCTGATTCTGGTGAAACTTTGAAAAAACTTTCTGCGGTGATGGTTGAACATTATCAGCCCAGTGAGCTTAGAACTGCAACATTAGTAACCAATATCAAAAACTGCAAATTCTTGCCAGATTTTAATGGAATTGAGGTTGACTGCTGGATGGTTATTCCTTGGGACAAAACTGAATTTCCACAGTATTTTCAAGAAGAAAAAAATGTGCTATAATTTATTTAGCTAATATGGAATCAATTAAATCAATGTTATTTCGCCAAGGAGCTACTAATTTATTTGATTTGGTATAAATTACAAATCTTTTAGAAAAATATTTTTCAAAAAAACTATGGAAGAAATCTTGCAAAAACTCGACGAGCAACAAATAAAGATTGATGCAATGTATGTGTCCGTAGAGAAACTGCGGAAATATTTTATGTGGACCTTGATTATCACAGTTGTGACAGTGCTCTTGCCACTAGTGATTATGCTGTTTGCACTGCCTTCAATTATCAGCACAATTTCAACAATTTATCCAATTGAATAAAAAAAATTTTAAAAATAAAAAATAATTCACAAAAAAATGAACACAAAAAAACCAAAAACAGATGCGAAGAAAGTGGCAACCAAAAAAGTTGCAAAAAAAACAATTGTCAAGAAAGTAAGCACCAAGGCGAGTAGTAAGGTTAGCAAAAAGGCAATCTTGAGCTCGAATGCTAAGGGAAAAGCGCAACTTGGTAAAAAAATAAACACCAAGGTTTCTAGTGAGTTTGCCATTGTTGTGGTTTTTCTGTTGGCAGTTGTTGTTGGTTTCATATTTTGGCAGAAAAATAATGAAGAAATTCAAGCTGCAACTCTTTCCACTAGCGAAAAACCCAGTGTTGAGAGAAAGATAAAGACGCTGAAAGATAAAAATGAAGATGTTTCCAAAACTTGCAAATCTCGTTATTATGAAGGTTTGATTGAAATAGCGGGTTGGTTTGTTTCTCAAGATGAGGGTGGCATTGTGATTGCAGTGAAGAAGGATGAAATTTCAAAATTGCCAAACACTGATTCTTCGCAATATATTGCTGAAGATGGTGGTTTTAAATTAAAATTGGTTGACCCTACGGAGGAAATTGCTTCGAAAATAAAAGCTTCTTCAAAAGAAAAACCAGCAACTTTCACGGTGAAGGGTTATGCTGAAATTTGTCAGCAACCGCCACTACTCAGTATCCAAAAGGCAACCGTGGCCTTTAAGAAGAAATAAGTTTTGCTAGTTTTTCTTGAATAGTTGAGCGTGAAGTAAGCCTTTTAAAT
>JBAXHR010000160.1:0-2515 GCA_037138835.1 Candidatus Moraniibacteriota bacterium
CCCGATCATCAAAAAAACGAATTGATATTTTATTATTCATATTATTTATCTAATGAAGTGAAGGTTAATAATTTATTTCGACAATATTTTAATAGCAACTTATACCGAATCAATTAAATGACTGGTGGTTGCAAGGAGGTCGAGCCTCCCTAATGGAGGCTCGACCTCCAACGATTATCTACCACTAATTAAGTTACCTTAGTATTATTCACTAGCCCTCATAACCCTATTCTACTCCCCTTTCCCCGCCTTGCAAAGACCAACCAAAAAGCAAGACTTGCGCCTTGCTTTTGCTGTTTTCTCCCACAAAAAAGCTGGGTGTAAAGCTTCCGGCAGAAAAATCTTTTTTTGAAATTAGAGCCTGCTGCAAATCTCATGTCGAGTTGAAACTTGAAAATTTCAAGCGAAAAGCCTGAAAATTGAGAAGGGCTATCGAGATAACCCGACGAGATTTGAAGGTGCGGAAAAACTCATTTTACTGACCACCAAGGCGCGCACGGGATTTTTCTTTTTTTCTCTGACAAGCACTGGCTTTCCCTCGGAATCTCGAACTGCAAATTCAAACTTATTTTCCCCTGGGGCTAGTTGAATTTCAAAAATAATTTTGCTCAAATCTCCTGATGCGGTGATTTTTTGTTTTTTCAAATTTTCCCCGTTTTGCAAAATTTCAAAAGCAAGCCCAGGCAAAATTTGCGCATCCAGAGTCAAGGAAATCATTTTGATTTGGCTTTCCATATTCACCACTCTGAACTGCGCGCCACTGCCGACCTCTCGTTGCAAAGCACCCTCAGCATTTTTGAAAGTGTCTGAAAATTGCTGGTTGTCATTTTCAAGTTGCGCAAAAAAACCAGTCGGCGTCTGTTTTTTGATTTGGTAAGCAACCAAATATTTGTCCTCAAAGTGATTTGTGCAGGCGACATATTTTTCCACAAAATCCTCGGCCAATTTTTGCACATCTTTTTTGGCATAAAGTTTGCTAATCGTAATGTATCCCACTTGATAATAATTCAAAATGTCCGTTGCTTGCTCCCAAGCAAAACCTTGCAAAATATCCTCGGAATTTTTGGTTTGCGGATCATTGCCCTTGGGAATTGTGTAAAGCAGTTGCTTGATGATTGGCGTTTCTTGCTGAAAATCAAATTGCCCACTGATTTTGCGTGCCAAGGGCATCCCATTGAGCACTGCTTTTTTGTGCACCGCATCAGTCATCATTGCGTAGCTGGCAAATTCATAGCTGGTTGAACCAGGAATTTCGAGCAACTTGTAAACTTCAGTTTCCTTGGCAATTTTGTCATAAAAAGTTGAATATGAAACTGTCATCAAAGCCATTGGCGCTACCCAAAATTCCAGCAAAATAAGCATTCCAAAAAGCATCGCCAACTGAATTTTCTTTGACAAATATTTTTTTTGAAGTTGCCCAAAACCATAGGCAAACAAAATTGCCACCCCTAGCTCCACTAACACAAACATTCTTCCCGTGGTGCGAATATTTTCATAAAAAGGCACGAATTTGTAAATCAAATAATACGGCAGATAAATCGTAAACTTGCCAATTGAAAAAGAATTGCCCAAGGAGAAAACATAAAAAACCAAAGTTGCCAGTCCCCAGAAAGTCAAACTTTGTCGATATGCCTGTTCTTTCATTTCTGCCACCTTTTTCTTTTTGAGCAAATAAGCAAAATAAAGCAACACCGCCAACACCGAAAAACCCACAAAATAAGAGCCCCGATTGGCGTCGCCCAGCATAATTTTCTGCAAAAATTCACTTGCCCCTGGCCAAATGCCGTGGAAAATTGGAGGCGCCAGTGGATCAAGCATTTTGATGGCATAACGATTGGCCGCATTTTCACCCGCATCCAGAAAATTGTTTTTCGAAGTTGCCACTTTCAGCATTTCGCCAAACATCCCAAATGCCACAATAGCCAGCAAGCCCAAAGAGCAAGCCACATAAAGCCAAAACTTTTTGTTTTTCAAAATGCTTCGGTCAAGCGCAATTTTGTACCCTGCCAACAAAACCATAAACAGCACACAAAAAGCCAGCATTTGATGTTCATTCACAGCAATCAAAAAAGCAAAAAAGCAAAAAGCCAAGAAATATTTCAATTGAAATTTTTCAAAAAAGCGAAACAGCGCAAGCGCCAAAAAAGGCAACCATTCTTGATGCATCGTGCCCAAGTTTACCACCGTAGCTTGATAAAAATGAAACGGCGAAAAAGCAAAAATCACTCCCGCCAAAAAAGCAGCCAATTTGTTTTTCGTGAAATAAAAGGCCAACAAATATGCCCCCAGCCCGCTGAGCACAAAACTTGCCAAAAACAAAAGATTGTACGCCACATATTTGTTGAAAAACAAGTTCAAAAAAACATAAGGTAAATGCACGCCCAAATTTTTGACAAAGAAAGTCAATTTTCCCGCAAAATCCAGCCCACTCACAGTTACCACGCGACTGTCAATATTGGCCATTGCCTGAAAAATGTCTCCCCTGCCTTGGGGAAGTTGACTGTCAAAATTGGCC
>JBAXHR010000161.1:0-2482 GCA_037138835.1 Candidatus Moraniibacteriota bacterium
AATTATTGTATTTATCCATAATATTTTGAAAAGTTAATTTTGTGTGGTGCCTAAGCACATCCCTTGAAATATCTTTCCGATACCAACGCATCAATCTTCGATGAGGAAGTTCTCCGCCTTTGTGAAATTCATAATCACTAATAACCTCACCAACATGATAATTTCCATTGCCATCAGGAGAAAGAATAATGTCACCAATTTGAATTCCTTTTGCCACTGTCCAAATCATTCCACAAGCAAGACCAGCAGAAATTTTTGATTTTCCAAAATGCTGTTCCAAATAGACAGGAATCATTTCCTTATTGAAATCTCGCCAATTTTCAGCGAGTTTTTTTGAGAGGTCAATTTCCTCAAACCAACCAGTGCCGATAAAGCCCTCTCGATATGCCTGCTCAGCATAGACACTTTTTCGCCCAAGCATAATTCGATAATAGTTTTTCATACTATTTCTAAAAGCTGTTACGCAGTTTGCTATGTAACAATAATAATTAACGCCTATCCCCATTCTACTCCCCTTTCCCCGCCTTGGAAAGACCGATTTTCCTATTGAAAAAGTTCTTTCACATCTGACCAGGTGAGTTTTTTGAAGAGGTCATTGCTTTCGCCGATCATATTATCGAAAAGAGATTTTTTCTTGTTTTGCAGCGCCACGATTTTTTCTTCGATGGTGCCTTTGACAATCAGGCGATAAACATTGACTGAATTTTTCTGCCCGATGCGATGGGCGCGATCAATGGCTTGATTTTCGACGCTCGGATTCCACCAAGGGTCAAAGATGATCACATTGTCTGCTGAGGTGAGATTGAGCCCTGTGCCACCTGCTTTCAAGCTGATCAAAAACACCGGAATCTTTTCGTTGCTGTTGAAATCTTGCACCAACTCTTTGCGGTTGTTGGTTTTGCCGGACAAATAATGATAAGCAATTTCCTGCTCTTCCAATTCTTTGGCCAGAATGTCCAGCATTTGCGTGAACTGGCTGAAAACCAAAACTTTTTTGCCAGCGGAAACAATTTCACTGACCAATTGCAAAAACAATTCCAATTTGGCGGAAGCATATTTTTTGTGGTTCTTGTCTTTCAGGAGCAACACTGGGTGATTGCAAACTTGTCGCAATTTGGTCAAGCCTGCCAAGATGTGAATTTGCGATTTGGCAAAACCCTTTTCCGCCACCACCTGCGCCAAATCATTTTTCACATTTTTCAAAATTTCTTGATACAAAATGTTTTGCTCACTTCCCAATTGGCAATGCGAAACTTGTTGAATTTTGGCGGGCAATTCTTTGAGCACTTTTTCTTTCGTGCGCCGAAGCACAAAGCAAGCAGTTTTCTTGCGCAAAGCTTCCAATGCCTTTTCATCGGCGTTTTTCATAATCGGTCTTTCAAATTTTTCCGCAAAAGCGTGCTGGGTACCCAAAAACCCCGGCATCAAAAATTCAAACAGCGACCAAATTTCTGAAACTGAATTTTCCAAAGGCGTGCCCGTGAGCGCCAAGCGATAGTCAGCGTTGATTTTTCTGACGGCTTTGGCATTTTGGGTTTTGTGATTTTTGATATACTGCGCCTCATCCAAAAAGCAATAGTTGAATTTCAACTTTTCATATTCTAGTTGGTCTCTCTTGATTGCAGGATAAGAAGTGATCACCAAATCAACTTTTTTGATTTTTGCAAGTTGAGCTTGCCTTTCTGCGGGCGCGCCACTGATCACCAAGGTTTTCATGGTGGGGAAAAATTTCAAAGCTTCATCTTCCCAATTGAAAAGCAAGGTTTTGGGACAAATCACGATTGAAGGTTTGTTCTTGACTTTGTTCATTTCGATCAAACTCAGTGCTTGCAAAGTCTTGCCCAACCCCATATCATCAGCCAAGATCCCCCCAAAACGATATTTGCGCAAGAAATAAAACCAGTTGATGCCATCTTTTTGATAGTCGCGCAAAGGTTTTTTGATTTTGGCCGGAATTGCCACTTTTTCCACGGGCTTGCCAGTTTGCGCTTCAGTCATAAAATTCTTGAAACTCTTGGCAATTTTCCCACTGTAATATGGGGAGCTTGAAAGCACATCTTCCAATTCTGGGGCGTGATAAAGTTTGCCTTCAAATTTTTGACCTTCGCGCTGATAAAAACTTTCCAACATCCGCACAAATTTTTCCAGCTCCGAGCGGTTGGTGATTTTCAAAATGCGCCCATCAGCCAATTTCAAAAACTGCTCTTTGTTCTTGATATATTTTTGCAAATCCTCCAAGGTAATGTTGTTTTCCCCACAATAACAAGCCACATCAAATTCGAACCAGTCATTGCCTTTGTCAAAAGAGACATCATAATCAACTTTGAAATTTTCCTCCACAAAATCAAAATTATCGCGGACATATTCCAGAGGATAACCCAGCGCTTTGAGTTGAGGCCAATTTTCACTTTGAAATTTTTCAATTTGCTTGATGCCCTTTTTCACACAGTGCACAGTTTTTGAAAATCCCAAATTTTCAGTT
>JBAXHR010000162.1:0-2481 GCA_037138835.1 Candidatus Moraniibacteriota bacterium
TACACTCCGCTTTTTCTGCTGAAAAAGCTGCGTTTCAAAATTTTTTAACGCTCATCCGCTTGAATTTTGAAACGCGCTTCGTAATGGCGCAAATTAAAATGCAAGAATGCAAAAACAAAATTCTAGAATCAAGAATCTAAATTCTAAAATCTATTTCTATGTCCTACCTTATTTTTATTATTGTCATTATCTGTCTTGCTGCGCTTTTGTGGCTGGTTTTTGATTTGAAAAAAAGTGTGGCAATTTCTGGTGACAAAACGGCCGAACGCGATCGAATGGTGGCGATGCAACAATCCTTGCAACATATTGTGGAAGAAAATCGGGAACTGCGCAAGGAAATTGATTCCAAGCTTTCGCAAACTCATCGGGCTTCGCAAGAACAAATCAACAACACCATGCAAGCGGTGCAGGGGATGAGCGGTCAATCAGCCAAACAAATTGCCGATATGGTGGCCAGCGTCACTAGATTGGAAGAAACCAACAAGCAAGTAGTCAATTTTTCGGCGCAACTGCAAAGTTTGCAAGATATTTTGAAAAACACCAAGCAGCGCGGCATCCTCGGGGAATATTTTTTGGAAACAACTTTGAAAAATGTGTTGCCGCCAGACAACTACAAAATGCAATACAAATTCAACAATGGGGATATTGTGGATGCAGTGGTGTTTGTGGGCAAAAATATCGTGCCAGTGGATTCCAAATTTTCACTTGAAAACTATGAAAAGATTCTCAATGCTAGCAGTCCAGTTGAAAAGGAAAAATATGAAAAACTTTTCAAACAAGATTTGAAAAATCGCATCGATGAAACTTCCAAATACATTCGTCCCGAGGAAGACACGATGGAATTTGCTTTTATGTTCATTCCTAGTGAAACCATCTATTACGATTTGCTGATGAGGTCTGCCCAAGTAAATTCAGCTGATTTGATTGAATATGCGTTCAACCAAAAGCATGTCATCATCGTTTCGCCCACCAACTTTTTGGCCTATTTGCAAACTGTCCTGCAAGGCCTGCGGGCTTTTCAAATTGAAGAAAATGCCAAAGAAATTCGGGTTAATGTGGAAAAACTTGGCAAACATATTATTGCGTACGAAGAATATTTGAAAAAAGTTGGTGGCAGCCTTAGCACGACTGTCAATCATTTCAACACCGCCTATAAGGAGCTTGGCAAAATTGACAAGGATGTGGCCAAAATTACCGACAAAGAAAAAACCATCGAACCGCTAGTGCTGGAAAAGCCACACGAGCTTTCCTAGAGCCAAAAATGAGAGAAATAAAGTTATCCACAATAAGGTTATCCACAGTTGCCGTTATTGCTTAAGATGATATAATATCATTATTAATCACTTTAATCTCAAATATCGTTATGGCAAAAGAAGTTATTATCAATTCACTCAATAAGAATTTTGAAAGCATCAGAAAACTCGATGAAAATGGAATTGAATATTGGGAGGCAAGGGAATTAATGTCTGCACTAGGTTATGATCGGTGGGAAAATTTTGAAAAGGTTATTGAAAAAGCAAAAAAAGCTTGTTTTGGGGCAAATCAAGAAATTGAAAACCATTTTCGTGATGTCAGGAAAATGGTCGAAGTCGGCTCAAATACAATGCGCCAAGTGAAAGATTGGAAACTGGATCGCTATGCTTGTTATTTGATTGCGCAAAATGGAGATCCTAAAAAACAGCAAATTGCTATAGCTCAGACTTATTTTGCAATTCAAACTCGCAAACATGAAATTTTTGAACAAGCTTCCGAGGTCGAGAAAAGACTTTTTATTCGCGGACAAGTTACGGAGCATAACAAAAAACTCTTCAGCACGGCAAAAAAGGCAGGTGTCACAAAATTTGGTTCGTTTAATGATGCTGGATATCAAGGTCTGTATGGAATGAATTTGGCTGAGATAGAGGATAAAAAACAAATCAAAAAAGGACAATTGCTGGATAGGGCAGGAACGACGGAATTGGCAGCAAACCTCTTTCGCATTACGCAGACTGATGAAAAAATAAAAAACGATAAGATTAAAGGTGATCGTGACGCAACGCAAACTCATTTTATGATTGGTGGGAAAGTGCGGCAAACCATCAAAGACATTGGTGGAACTTTGCCCGAAAATTTAGAGCCAGAAAGGCATATCAAGGAGCTGAAAAAGGAAAAGCAGGAAGCTTTGAAAGAGAAAAAAATAAGTTAGTGATTATAGTTTTTTTATTTCATTGTTAACTCTTCAAGAATAATATTTTATTCTAGATTTTTTATATGATTTATTTGGTTGGCGGTTATCCGCGATGTGGAAAAAGCATTTTATCGAAAAAACTTGCAAAAAAAATAGATGCACAGTTTTTTGGTTGCGATTATTTGCGTTCAATAGTAATGGCATATATTTCCAAAGAGGAATTAAATTCAAAGTTTCCTTTTGTGAAGATGTATGATGATATTGGACATAATAATAAAGTATTTTTTGAAAATAATACAGCGGAACAAATACTC
>JBAXHR010000163.1:0-2428 GCA_037138835.1 Candidatus Moraniibacteriota bacterium
TCTTTTCAGAATTGCCAAATTGTATAGTTAGTCCAGCAAGATTGCGTATGACCCCTCAAAACTTTGCAATTCGTTTTTTTGCCCATCAGCTTCCTTTATTTTCCCTTGGTCTATACGGATATTTTTTCCTTGCTGATGGTCCTGCTGGCATTTTATTTTTCTCTTGAAAAAAAACCCAAACTCACCGCCTTGTTTTCTTTGGGCGCTGTGCTGACCAGACAAACCAACATCATCTGGGTTTTGTTCATCTGGCTTTATGAATTTGTTTCAGCTTTTGGCTTTTCTTTTTCTTGGAAAAACTGTTTGACATATTTGCGCCAAAGTTTTGGCCAACTTTTGGTCTTTTTTGCTTTTACCGTTTTTGTTTTTGCAAACAAAGGAATCGCTATCGGCGACACCAAAAGCCACCAAGCTGGACTTTTTCTGGGCAATATTTATCTTTTCCTTGCTTTGGCAGGTTTGCTCTTTTGGCCATTCTTGCTTTCTGCACTCAAAAAAATTGACCGCTCAAAATTGGAAAGATTTTTGATTTTTGGAGTTGGCATTGGAGCAATTTTTGCTTTGTCATTTGCCTTTTTCCCGCCAGCTCTGCATATTTATAATCTCAAATTAACTTTTCTGAGAAATATCATTCTCAATGGCGCTTATCATCAGTACACTTGGGCTTATGTGCTGGCTATTTTTGTGGGCTATTTGACCATCTTTCTGATGAAATTTGAAAAACAAGCCCTTTTGCTTTTTCCACTCACTTTTCTGGTGCTTGCGCCATCTTTTTTGGTTGAGCAACGCTACGCCATTATTTCGTTGGTACTTTTGATTTTGCTCCGCAAAGAAGAAAAAGAAAAAGATGATGAAAAAATCCAGCTCTTCATGGTTTTCTATTTCCTCCTGCTTTCCTTGGCACTTATGTATATGCTCTTGAAAATGAACTTGTTTTTTTAATTTAATTTGAAATCAATAAACTATCCCATCCTATGTTTATCAAAAAATATTTCGCCCCAATTATCCTGACTTTCATCATTGCCCTGAATTTATTTTTGGGCTTTTCTCGCCTAGGCACTTATTCTGCGGTGGATGAACCATATTGGACTTATGGACGCACTGCCAAATTCTGGACAGCCATTGCCAAACAAAAATGGCGCTCCACCAACATCAACGACAAGCCTGGCATCACTGTGGCAATCTTGTCAGGTTTCGGTTTGCTCAAATATGACCCAATGCAATATGAATCGATGCGAGGCGATGCCAAAACACCTCAGCAATTGGCTGATCTTGACGCCATCAACTTTTATTTCCGTCTGCCGATTTTTTTGTTTGCCACTTTTTCCTTGCTGGGCTTCTATTTCCTGCTGAAAAAACTTTTCGGTCAAACCACTGCATTGTTGGGCTTTGTTTTCCTTGGGTTGTCCCCAATTCTGTTGGGCATTTCCCTAATCATCAATCCTGATTCCCTGCTTTGGATTTTCTTGCCAATGTCACTGCTTTGCTATATGGTTTTTCAGCAAGAGCAAAAAACAAAATATCTCATTGCCACAGGAATTTTTCTGGGACTTTCCCTGCTGACAAAATATGTCGCCAATTTGCTCTATGTTTTCTTCTTTGCCCTTCCCTTTTTGGAATACATTTTGGCAACTGAAAAGCCGCCCCTCAAAGAATTCCTCAAGAAAGCTTTCCGAAATTATGCATTTATCACTGCAATTTCCTTGGCAACTTTTTATGCCTTGTTCCCTGCCACTTGGCTCCATCCCAAAATGCTTTTGGAAGGAACTTTTCTCAGCAAAGCTTTTGAAAAAACTTGGCCATTTTTTGTAGGTCTTGTTGCGCTGATTGCACTTGACACAACCTTGCTAAAAAACAAAATCACCGAACCAATTTTGAATTTCTTTTCTCAGCACAAACAAAAGCTCATCTTTGCACTGGGCTTGATTTTTCTTGGTTTGATTATTTTTGTTTTGGCAGATGTTTATCTTGGAATGAAACCTTTTGATTTGGAAGGAATTTTGTCTTCACCCAAAGGAATCGGCATTGGCGAAGTTGGACTTGCCAAGGCAGCCACAGGTGCAATTTTGGCAAATGTCTACAGTCTCATTTTTGGGCTAAGCCCACTTGTTTTGTTTTTTTTCATAGTTGCCTTGCTTGGCATCCTCAAAAAAGAAATCAACCTGACCATCGAAAAAAAGGCTGTGATTTATTTTTCACTTTTCATCTTGCTTTATTATCTGGCTTCCACTGCCAATGATGTGATTGCCACAGTGCGCGAATTTCAGCCGAGGACGGTCCTCGGAGAATTTTTTTCACGCAACGAATTTATTTTTCTCTTGGTTATATCGTTAAGCATAGTTTTTAGTTATCCACACTGATTATCAAATAATTAGTAACTATTCAGTTCTTTCCAACACCATCTTTTGCCTTGAGGGTGTTAATAGAT
>JBAXHR010000164.1:0-2416 GCA_037138835.1 Candidatus Moraniibacteriota bacterium
ATAATTTTCTCTGGTAAAATTTTCGCCAAAAAGTTCAACATTGACTTTATAAGCAAGTTCAAATGTATCGTGAATTACTCCATCAAAATCAAAAATAATTGTCTTCATTTTTTTGCTACATCAAAAAATTACTTTTCCAATAAGCTCTCCAATATCTTCTCCAATCCTGACACAACTTCAAAATTCTTCAACTCTGTTGGCTCAATCCATTCAAACGCGGTGTGTTCCCAATCCAGTTTTATTTCTGGTTGCACTTTTAATTCTGCCAAAATTGGAAAGATAAACCAAGTTTTTCCAGCAACTTCATCAAAAAATTCAAACGGTTTCCCCTTTTTTATTTCCAAAACCAAGTCAGGCATAATGCCTAGCTCTTCCCTGAGTTCTTCCAACACTTTTTCTTCAAGCGCCACAAATTCATCCAAATAGCCACCCACAAAATTCCAAAGCCCCTGATAAGTGTGCACTTTCTCGCTTCTCTTCAAAAGCAAAATCTTGTTTTCAAATTTCACAAAACAATTCAAAACGGGTGCTTTGTCGGAAGTGGAATAGTCGATTCTTCCATCTTCAAACTTCGGTAACTTTTCCGAAAATTCCAGCAAAACTTTTTCCAAAACAATTTCGTCATTCATAAAACATTTCCACACACCTATATATTAATTTATGGGCGTGAATTAATTATTTTCAATATTTTTTTCAAGCAAAATTCGGTTATCCTTAACTAGGGACTGCGACTGAACATCAGTGAAATTATAATTATTTTTAACCAAATATGCTAGCATTTCTCTGCGCTGATTTCTTGTCTTGATAGCGATTTTTTTATAGCCCTTAGTGCTTGCCCATTTTTCCAAATATTTCATTAACTCATTCAACACTCCAAGTCGACGAAAATTAGGATTCACCCCAGCCATCCAACAATAGAAGGAATCATTGTTTTCTTTATCATAAGCCACAATAAAACCTATGGGCGCTTCATTAATGTATGCTACTAATATTAATTTAATTGCATTATTATAGCGTGCTTCAAAATATTCTTTATTATAAACAGCATCAAATTCAAAAATAGCAGCACTCACCTGGACCACCACATCAATTAAATCTTCTTTTATAATTATATGTTCCTTCATAAAAAATATTCTTCTACATCCATACATTAATTTATGGGTGTGACAGAAATTGATCGTAAGCTTTTTATTATCTGCCTAATTTTTCCTTCAACAGCAAAATTGCCAAGGCGGAGCCTGTTGCTACGATTTCATTTTTGAGCGCCAGCTGCACTGCCTGCTCAAAATCAACCAAAGTCACTTCAATTTCCTCGGGAACATCGTCAGTGAGGTTGCCCAATTTCTGAGCCAAAACCACATTTTGCGCAAAAAAGAGATGGATTTTGCGATTAAGTTGGCCATAAGTTTCATAGAAGCTGCCAAGTGCCACCAAGAAATTGGCGACATAGCCTGTTTCCTCTTCGAATTCTCGTTTGGCGCTTTCCTCAATCGTTTCGTTTTCTTCGCAAGCCCCTGAAGGAAATTCAATCACCACCTCATCCACCAGATAGCGATACTGCCTGATCATTACAAGTTTTTCATCTTTGGTCATGCCAAGCACCATCACCGAATCAAGACTGTCCCAATAAGTCCATTCTTTCTGCTGCCCTTTGGCAACTTCAACGGTGTCTTTTTTCAGCTTGAAATATTTCGAATCAAAAACCATTTCCGATTTCAAACATTTCCATTTTTGCATAAAAGTTAAAAGTAAATTTTAAAAAAATCCACTCGCACCCATATATTAATTTATGGGTGCGAAAAAATTTTACTGCTGATTTTGTTTGGCTTTCAAATTTCGTTGTTCATTATCCAGACGCAGGCGAAGCAGAAAGAGAGCATCCTCCTTGAGATGCACCCTGACCCAGTCTTTCTGTTTGGCATCGAGCAATTCGCCGAGACCTGCGAGAATATCATTTTCCTCAATTGATTCCAAAGCTGCGATTGATTTTTCAAGAAATTCAGCAACCGAAACACCAGCGCGAGCCGTGATAATTTCTGCGTTAAAATCCCAACCGTTTTTCAAGAAAAACCAAACATCAAAAATATCTCGATTGGCCGTTCCAATGCGGTCAGTCATCGCCAGCAATTTATTGGCAAACATATCCTCTTTGTTCATCACCAACATTGAAATGCCAAAGAAGCTTTGGGGCTGATATTTTGAGATAGATTTTGTTCGATTGATTTCAACTTTCAGCCCTTGAAAACCTTTTTGATATGAAATCATAAACAGCAAATTGTATCTTTTTTTATACTTATCCCTAAACTTTCCATATTTTTCCAAAATCGAAGCCACTCGCTCAAAAACATAATCTTCCTTTGATGAATCAAGCAAATCAAAATCAAGATCCACTGAGAAGCGACTCAGATCATAAAAC
>JBAXHR010000165.1:0-2388 GCA_037138835.1 Candidatus Moraniibacteriota bacterium
TGTATCTTGTATCTTGTATCTTGTATCTTGTATCTTGTATCTTGTATCTTGTATTTTGGTTATTGCCCTTACCCTCTATTGAGCCAAGTCACTGTCAGCTGTAAAACAGTTGCAAAGCAAACCCAAAGTAAATATGGAATTTGGGCATAACTTATCCAAGAAGCATAGGGGCGAATCGCAATCATCGCCCAAATGAGCGTTCCAAGAATAAGCAGAATATCAATAGCTGCCAAATAATTGTTTTTGAGTCCAAATTGCAGTGAAGTGAAAGTGAAATTGAAAATCAGATTGAGAATAAAAGGCAGTGCAACTATCAACCCAATCTCCTTTTTCCAAGTCATCAAAAAAACTTTGCCGAAAGAAATGAAAATAAGGATATACAAAAAAGTCCACACCGGCCCAAACAACCAAGCCGGTGGCGACCAAGAAGGTTTTATCAGTTGCGAGTACCAAGCATAGCCATTCATATTTTTTATTTTTTAAAAAATTATACCACAACCCAACATTAGAATTTAAAGAATTGAAAATAATTGCGACCGCAATTATTTTCAATTCTGTGTTTTTTGAAAAAAGTCCTTATGTGGTTGAATGGAAGGATTTTGATTCTCGCATTAAGCATTTATAATACGCTGTTAGCCTAGCTTTCTTCCTCCATCGCCTTCGCTGCAATCCATGCCAATTCAAAAATCTTTTACAAATCCAACGACTTCATAATCTGTTTCAAATATTTCGGCACATCCTTGAGACAAGTGCCGATGGCGACAAAAACTTTCTTTTCGTCAATTTCATCATACTCATGCGCCAGCCGATTTCGCAAACCAGCTGAATTGGCAAGTGTTTCAGCAAGAAGTTTTGACAAAATATTTTTTTCTGCCAAGTTCAACAAAAGAATTAAAATAATCAGTTGGAATTTGATTTTCCAATTCTGACAAAATATGATAATTGATATCAATCATCCTGCCGATGACCCGTTCCAGATATCTTTCTGCCATCGCTTCATAGTCAGTTTGACTCAAATAAGTTTTGAGCGACAACTGGCTCAACTTTTTCAGCGCCAACAGGTCTTTGTTGATAAAAGTTATTTTTCGGCTAATAAGTTCTTTGTCAATTGGCATATGATTGGACAATTCTTTTGTTTAATTTTCTTTCCATTTCAAAATAGGGAGCATAGTCATTAAAAGCGTGAAAGGCTTGCAATTTGAAATTCAAAAAATCCGCTTGCTTGCCCGCAAGAAGCGAGGAGTTTTTACTGATCTGAAAACCTAGCAATGGATTAGCATTATTAAGGACCGTTAAATCAACTTCTTGACTGAAAAGCTGAGTAAACTCATTAATTAGCACAATTTGATTTTCAAAAGAAATTTGTTCCAAACCCAACACGGCAAGGTCAAGGTCGCTATTCTTGTGATTTTTGCCACTAGCAAAAGAACCAAAAAGAATAACCAATTTCAGCTGATATTTTTTCAAAATCTTATTCAATTTTGCTTGTTGCTTGTTACTTATTTCCATATATTTTAACTTCTCAACTGATTCAATTGTACAAAACTTGGCAAATAACACAAGCTACTGCTTGTTTTCCATCGCCTTCGCTGCAACCCACGCCAATTCATAAATCTTTTTCATCGCATCCGCAATTTCCCCAGATTCAATAATAATTCCCAACTTCTCACGCCAAGAAGCAATCATAATTTTGTTGTCATAGATTTCAATGTCAGGTGAAAACAAATATTTATTCGCAGGCACCAACGCCAGTTCACGCGCCTCATTTTTGTTTTCTTTCATGCGTTCAAAAGCCAAGGGCGTGGCAGGCACGATGCCTCGGGCAAAAATTCCTTTTCTTGCTCGACGCTGATAATAACCAGGGAAATAATTTGGAAGCGCCTTATGCATATCATCATAAGTTGCATAAGCCACAATGGGCTCTGTGGCAGTCAGAGTGTCTTCATAAACATATTTCAAGCCCTCAATGCCTTCATAAAAACGCACTTGCGGACGATCGCCTTTTTTGTAAAGCGAAGCCATCTCTGGTAGCAGTTTGTCCAATTCTTTTGTGACCGTCTTTTGTTTTTCAATTTCAGCGTGAAGATATTTTGCCAAATTTTCTGGTGACTCGGCCATATATTCTTGCTTGGGTTTTTTACCAGAAACACTCACCAAACCCTTGCTCGTCAAGCTGTCCAAAATCACATAGCCTGTGGTTCTGTTCACGCCAGCTTTGCGGGAGATTTCCGAAACTACTCCACGCCCCATTTCAAGCATCGCCAAATACACTGCAGTTTCTTTATCCAAAAAGCCCGCCTTTTTGAGCAAATTTTCAATTTTGATCAGTTTTTCTTTCATATAAATTTATTCTACACCCAAACCGCTTTTGTGTCAACTTTTTATAAC
>JBAXHR010000166.1:0-2373 GCA_037138835.1 Candidatus Moraniibacteriota bacterium
TCTTTGTATTTTGTATTTAGTATCTTGTATTTTGTATCAAAACTTGCTAATATTGAAAACTTAGCAAATTAATGCCTGAAAAGTTATTCTCTTATGCTTTATCTCTATAATACCCTCACGAAAACTAAAGAAGAATTTTCTCCACTCAATCCTGGTAAAGTCGGGATGTATTCTTGCGGGCCGACGGTTTATGGCTTTGTGCATATTGGCAATCTGATCACCTACACTCTGGCCGATACTGTCAGGAGATATCTTGAATATCTGGGCTATGAAGTTCGCCAAATCAAAAATATCACCGATGTCGGACATTTGACCGAGGATGATGTCGCCCAAGGAGATTCAGGTGAAGACAAGATGCTGAAAGCGGCCAACCGAGAAAAAAAATCTCCTGAAGAGATTGCGCACTTTTATGAAGCATATTTCAAGCAGGTTGAAAAGGAAATGAACATTCTGCCTGCGCAATATTTTCCTCACGCCACCGCCCACATTCCCCAAATGATCAAAATCATCGAAGGCCTGCTTGAAAAAGGTTTTGCCTATGAAAAAAATGGTAATGTTTTTTTTGAGGTTACAAAGTTTGAGGATTATGGCAAACTTTCTGGCAACACTCTGGAAAAGTTGAAAGTTGGTGCGCGCCTTGAAGAGCATCCTGACAAGAAGAATCCTTGGGATTTTGCGCTTTGGCTCAAAGCGCCCGCAGGACATTTGATGCATTGGGCCTCGCCTTGGTCAGTTGGCTACCCAGGTTGGCACATTGAATGCTCAGCTATGAGCACCGAATATCTCGGCAGTACGCTAGACATCCACACCGGCGGCGAAGACAACATCTTCCCTCATCACGAAGCCGAAATTGCGCAAACTCAGTGCTACACTGGTCAACCTTTTGTGCGCTTTTGGCTGCACACCCGCCACCTGCTGGTTGATGGCAAAAAAATGTCCAAATCCAAAGGCAATCTTTTCATCTTGGAAGACCTCAAAGAAAAAGGTTTCTCTGCGATGGATTTGCGCCTGCTTTTTCTTTCTTCACACTATCGCTCAGGCATGGATTTCTCTTGGCAAGCACTTGAGCAAGCCCACAAAAATTTGCAAAAAATCAACGACTTCGTGCTGAACTTGGAAGCGCTCGCCAAAGCTGATTTGGTTTTCGAAACTGATTTTGAAACTGCAACTTATCGAGTCAAATTCGAAGAAGCGCTTGACGATGACCTCAACACCCCATTGGCACTGAGCAATCTTTATGAATTCATTTCTGGTGTCAACTTTCAACTTGCCAATGAAAAACTTTCCAGCGAGAGCGCCAAAAAAATTCTCGTCCTTTGGAAAAAAATGAACTCCGTTTTTGGTTTTGTGCTGGCCGGTCAAGCCGAAATTCCCGAAGAAATCAAAGTCCTCATCGCCCAGCGCGAACTCGCCCGCTCCGGCAAAGATTTCCAAAAATCCGACGACCTCCGCAGTCTGATTGAAAAAAAAGGATTTGTGCTTGAGGACACGAAGGATGGGATGAAAGTGAAAAAAGCTTTTTAGCTTTTTAGCTTTTTAGGAAAACTTAGAAACCTTGCAGGAGCAGTTTTGCCTGTCAGCCTTTGGCTGGTAACCTGCTCCGCATTGTTTGCTAGTAATACTTTTCAGCTTCTGAACTTCAAGGTTCAAGTTGCAAACTTGAACCTGCGAGAAATAACTGTGTCATTGCGAGCCTGTACTCAGGCGTGGCAATCCAGGGCGTTGCAAGGCTCTGGATCGCCACGGATTTTCGAGTACAAAAATCCTCGCGAAGACACATCTTATCGTCAGTTCAATGTTTTTTGTCGGTTTCAATGTCTCCGACTTGCCTGTCCGCCTTTGGAGGAAACCGCATTGTTCTTGAATTAAAGTTTTTTATCTACTTTTTTGAAGTTTCTGACTAAAATTATTTTACTTTTAGAATTCCACGCAAATACTATCACGCTATCGAGCGTGATAGTGTTTGTTATTTATTCTATTTTTCAAAAAAGTATGTTGGGATTTTGAGTATAAAAAAAGTAGCGAAGGTTTGAGTTCCCCTCGCTACGATATATCAATGGCTTTTTAAAGCCTAAGCCTTTACCTTGGCTCTTAGGAGCGCAAACACTCCTAAGAGCCAGGCGAAGGCAGCCAGAATCTCCACTGGGGTTATGGGGGATTCCCATAACCAAGTACCAAAGAACCGCCCAGCATCGAGGATGCCAAGAAGCCCTACAGCTATCAACCACCGTGGTATGAGTACCAAAGTGGCGACGACAACAACAACCAACAAAAATTTTTTCATTTTTATTTTTATTTTTACTGTTAACTGAAAAAATGGGTCATACGCAATCTTGCTGGACTAGACCTATCTAAAATTAGTTAATTAGGGTA
>JBAXHR010000167.1:0-2367 GCA_037138835.1 Candidatus Moraniibacteriota bacterium
GATTTTGCCTGTGCTGGGAACGGTTCGCAAAACTTTTCCTTGCTTACCCTTATCCTTGCCTGCAATTTTTTTCACGAGGTCGCCTTTTTTAATTCTCATATTCTCAAATTGTCGCTAATTTTATTCGAATTAATTCGAATTAGATATTCGCGATTATTAGCATTATTATAAGACTTCTGGAGCCAAAGAAACAATTTTGGCAAAACCCTTTTCACGCAACTCTCTGGCAATCGGTCCAAAAATACGAGTTCCCTTTGGTTCTTTTTCATTGACAATCACAGCTGCATTTTCATCAAAACGGATATAAGAACCATCCTTGCGCCTGTAGGCTTTCTTCTGTCTGACAATCACGGCCCTGACCTTATCACCTTTTTTCACCAGACCCCTCGGTTCAGCTGATTTGACAGAGCAAACAATGATGTCCCCAACGGAGGCATAGCGCCTGCGAGTTCCACCCAAAATCTTGAAGCATTCAATTATCTTTGCTCCTGAATTGTCTGCTGCTCTTAATCTTGTTTCTGCTTGAATCATATTCTCAAATTGTCGCTAATTTTATTCGAATTAATTCGAATTGGATATTCGCGATTATTAGCATTATTATACTACGGTGTGATTTTTATCCTTACTCATTGGCCGACATTGGACAAACTCCACCACTTCACCAACCTTGTGCTTGTTTTCCCCATCATGAACTTTGTATTTCTTGGTGGAGCGATATTTTTTCAAATATTTCGGATGAGTCTTGAGAGATTCCACAGCAACCACAATCGTTTTGTCCATTGAGTCACTCACGACTTTACCCTTTTTGGTTGCTAATTTTTTAGTAGTGTTTGTCATATCCTATTTTTTTAAACCAAATTACAACTTGCTTAAATTTATAAAACAATCTCTTGCTCACGCTCTTTCAAAATTGTCAGCGCTCTAGCCACATCCTTCTTGATTTCTCGATACTGACGATGATTCTTGAGCTGACGAGCGGCAATATCAAAACGAAGCTTGACTGCCTGAGTTTGTTTTTCAGCAATCAACTTCTTGATTTGCTCAATATTCATATCTCTAATTTCCAAAATTTTCATATTCTCAAATTGTCGCTAATTTTATTCGAATTAATTCGAATTGGATATTTGCGATTATTAGCATTATTATTTTTCCTTTGCCACAAATTTCGTTTTAACACACAACTTGTGAGTAGCTAGTCTCATTGCCTCTTTGGCCACTGAAATATCAATCCCATCCATCTCAAATAACATTCTACCTTCCTTAATCTTGGCTACAAAATGATCCACGCTACCTTTTCCCTTACCCATCGGAGTTTCATCACCCTTTTTGGTCATTGGTTTATCCGGAAAAATTCTGATCCAAATTTTGCCTCCGCGTTTGATATATCTAGTCATCGCTCTTCGCGCAGCCTCAATCTGACGAGCAGAAATCAAACCGGAAGTTGTCGCTTTCAAGCCAAAGCTCCCGAAACTAACGGCATTGCCTTTGGTTGCGACTCCCCGAATTTCTCCGCCGCGGTGAATCTTTCTGTGTTTAACTTTTTTTGGCATCAACATATATTTGGATAATCTCTAATCAACGCTAATTATTCACTAATTATTTCGCATCTTTCTCAAAAATTTCGCCTTTATAAATCCAAGTCTTAATTCCAATGGCTCCATAAGTCGTAAGTGCGGTCGCTCTGGCAAAATCAATATCCGCGCGCAAGGTGTGCAATGGCACCGTTCCTCGAGAAAGCCATTCTCTTCTGGCCATTTCAGCGCCACCCAAGCGTCCGCAAATTTCAATCTTCACTCCTTTGACAATACGATTTTTTTCCACCGTGTCCAGGGTCGATTTCAAAATTCTCCTGAAAGGCACGCGTTTCTCCAATTGTTCAGCCACGCTCTGGGCCACCAAGGAAGCATTTTCTTCAAACTGGCGCACTTCCTGTGCTTCAATTTTCAAATCAATTCTCTTGCCAGCAAAAAATTTATCTTTGATAATTTTGCTCATATCGCCAATCCCTGTCCCACCGCGACCAATCAGCACGCCCGGACGAGAAGTTTTCACAATCAATTTCAAAGTATTAGCACTGCGTTCAATTTCAACTTCCGCAATTGCGGCACTTTTATACTTTTTTTTGATAAACTCTCTAATCTGAATATCTTCTTTGAGTTTTCGGGTATAATCCTTATCTGAAAACCACCTTGATTTCCAAGTATTGGTAATGCCGATGCGCAGACTAGTTGGGTTGACTTTATGTCCCATATCTTATTTCAATTTCTAATTTCTAATTTCTAATTTCTAAACAATTTTTAATTTCTAAATTTGAAATATTGAAAATTGATTGAAAATTGAAAATTGAAAATTGAAAATTTTACATAC
>JBAXHR010000168.1:0-2366 GCA_037138835.1 Candidatus Moraniibacteriota bacterium
AATCATAATATTAAGATAGATTAATTTTAATGTTGCTGAAGTTTTGATATGGAGCAATGATTCAACTTAATGGCTAATGACATAATCCTGATTTCCAAAAAATGACTCAAATTTAATTTTTCAATTCTTTTTGGCTTGATAGATTTTCTTGTTTTTGTTGCTTGCGTTGAATTTTGTCACTTTGACAGTTGAAAGAAAAAGTTTATAATGAGCTTATGGAAAAGAAAAAAAAGCCAACCAAAAAAAATTCCAATAAACTAACCGAAAATCAATTTGGGGCAATCTTGGAAAATATCAATTCTAAGCTTGATTTAGTGTTGGAATCTTATGATACTTTGGATAAAAAAGTTGACCGGTTACATTTGGAAACAAAAGAGGATCTGAATGATTTTAAAGTTGAAACTAGACGAAATTTCAAACAAATTTTCGAGTTTCAGGATAAGGCGGAGGCCAATTTTAAACAAATTTTTGAGTTTCAAGATAAAGCGGAGGCCAATTTCAAACAAATTTTCGAGTTTCAAGATAGGGCAGATGCCAATTTCAAGGTTACACTGGAATATCTTT
Source organism: Candidatus Moraniibacteriota bacterium (assembly GCA_037138835.1). Taxonomy (GTDB): domain Bacteria; phylum Patescibacteriota; class Minisyncoccia; order Moranbacterales; family GWC2-37-73; genus CAIPMZ01. The sequence goes on from JBAXHR010000168.1 coordinate 565, forward strand.
CCCGCTTGGATGATGAAGTTCAAATTTTGAAAGAAGAGCTGAAAAATAGGCCAGCTTTGATGGCAATTTTCGAGGATCGGATCAAAAAAATGGAAAAAGATTTGATTTTGTGTAAAAAGGCTTTAGCCACTTAATCTATTATACCAAATCAAATAAATCGCTGGTGGTTACAAGGAGATTGGGCCTCCCCAATGGAGGCTCAACCTCCAACGCCTAGCTACCATTAATTAAGTTGATTTTGTATAAGCTGGATGTGTATTTTTTTTGCTGGGCATTGTCTATTGTCTGTCGATTTTTGATTACTGTATTTTGATTATGCAACCAATTCCGAAGGCTTTTAAATTTAAGACTTATCATTTGAATCCGCAAACCAAAACGGCGGTTTTTGATTATGAAATTAGTTTTGTTAATCGTGAGTCGCTGACTTTTTCAGAGAAACTGCTTTTCCCCAAAAATTTTTCCTTGGCAAAAATTCCAACGCAATTACTCGAAACAGTTTTGCAGAGTGTGCATTTGATGTTGGGAATTAGCTATTTCAAACTTTATTGTCCGCCTAAAATTGAATTGGCAACCCCAATTTCAAAGGCGCAAGCGCAGTTTTTCAAGACGGTTTATCGCAAAGGGTTGGGCGAATTTTTTTATCGCAATCAGATTAATCCTGCTGGCTTGCTTGAATTCCCGCACTGTCAGAAAGCCAACGCTAAAAGTTTTGCCCTGAAACGCAAGCAGCGAGCGTTGGTTGGCATTGGTGGAGGCAAAGATTCAATTGTGGCTGGGGAATTGCTGAAAAAGCAAGGCGAAAAAATCACGGCTTTTTTGTTGGAAACGCAGCGAACTTCAGCAGTTTCAAAGCGGGTGGTGGCGCAAATGCAAGTGCCTGCGTTGAAAGTGCAGCGCCTGTTGGATGAAAAAATTTTCGTCGAGCATGAGGGGGCTTTCAATGGGCATATCCCCATTTCGGCAGTCTTTGCTTTTGTGGGCTATTTGACTGCGCTACTTTATGATTACGCCAATGTAATTGTGGCCAATGAGCGCAGCAGTAATTTTGGCAATGTCGATTATCTGGGAGCAGAGATTAATCATCAATGGAGCAAGTCGGCTGAGTTTGAAAATTTGTTTCAGCAATATTGCCGGGAATTTTTGTCGCCAGACATCACTTATTTTTCTTTGCTGCGACCTTTTTATGAAATTCGGATTGCGGAAATGTTTGCCAAACATAAAGCATATTTTCCACTTTTCACTAGCTGTAATCGGAGTTTTCGCGTGCGCAGACAGAATGAAGAAAATTTGTGGTGCGGGCAATGTGCCAAGTGCGTTTTTGTGTTTATTTTGCTGAGCGCCTTTTTGAGCAAAAAAGAATTGTTGAAAATTTTTGGCAAAAATTTGTATGCCGAGGAAAAACTTTTGCCCTTGTTTGCGGAGGTGTTGGGCTTTGGGAAAATGAAACCGTTTGATTGTGTGGGAACTTTTGACGAAGCGCAAGCCGCATTGTGGCTGGCCAGGGAAAAATTTGCAACTGAGTTGGTGATGCAAAAGTTGTTGCCGAAAATTAAGAATGGTGAAAAATTAGTTGAAAAAGTAAGGCAAGTTGCAAAGGCGCAAACTTTGCCTGGTAAGTTCAAATTATTGGGTTTGAAAAATATTTTAATTTTGGGTTATGGCAAGGAAGGAAAAATGACCGAGCGCTATTTGCACCAGCAATTTCCTGACTTAAAAGTGGGTGTGGCGGACGCAAAAACGGATGCCAATTATTTGGCCAAGCAAGCTCAATTTGATTTTGCCATCAAAACTCCCGGCATTCC
>JBAXHR010000169.1:0-2354 GCA_037138835.1 Candidatus Moraniibacteriota bacterium
GCTCAGATTTGCGTCAGATTTGTTCAAAAAAAACTGTAAAGCTATCGAGATAACTTGAAGATTTTTTTGAGCAAAGATGGCGTGAAGATGGGTGCGAAATGTATGAATTATTTTGTTACAGAGACTTAGTTCAATTGACGCGGGTTTAATTGAAAAGCCAAATGAAAAGCATAGTGAGGATAAAGCCGAGGAAGGCGCCGACGATGACTTCGCTGATGCGGTGGCCGGTGCGTTCTTTGAGGCGAGGATATTGTTTTTCGTCGATATTAAGTTGCCCAATGAGCATATTGAGATAGCGACCTTGATCGCCAAGGTGCATCCGCAGACGCGTGGCGTCGTCAATGATCAAAAAAGCCAAAGCAATGGCCACTGCAAAAGAGCCAGAGTTGATGCCTTCAAAATGTCCGATGGAGGTGATGATGGAAATCGCAAAAGCAGTGTGGGCGCTTGGCATATGGCCATGGGTGAAGATGTAGCGGATATCCCAACCGTGCCTGAAGCTGTAGTTGACAAATTTGATGATTTGCACGAGGATGCCAACGGCAATTGGAATGAGAAAGATCAAATGAGGCGCAATAAAGTTCATAAGGATTTTGTTTAGAAGATTAAGTATCTCCATTATAGCACAAAAATAAAATTCTTAGGGATTTTAACAAGAGAAGCTTTTTGATTTTATGTTTGTATGCTTAAATGTTTATATGCTCATATGTTTACAAAATTGAAAATAGTGTATAATGAAGATAATCTAAAACTGTCAGTGGTAAGGTAAAATTTTTACAATATCAACTGGCAACAAATTTATGACAAGTGGACTAATCATTGTGATCGTTTTGGGAGTTTTGGTGCTGGCATTAGCGGGGATGTATAATGGCTTGATCACGCTCAAAATTCGCGTGGATGAAGCTTGGAGTGACATTGATGTCCAGCTCAAGAGGCGTTATGATTTGATTCCAAATTTGGTTAATACCGTGAAAGGGTATGCTACCCACGAAAAAGAATTGTTTGAAAAAGTGACGGCGGCTCGCACAGCTGCCATGGGTGCAGGAACCCCTGCGGAAAAGGAGAGCGCCGAGAACGCACTTTCGGGAACCTTGAAAACCTTGTTTGCGGTTTCAGAAAATTATCCTGATTTGAAAGCCAATCAAAACTTTTTGGAACTTCAACGCGAACTGACTGACACGGAAGACAAAATCCAAGCTTCTCGCAGGTTTTACAATGGCAATGTGCGCGATTTTAACACCAAAATTGAAGTTTTCCCGACCAATTTGCTTGCAGGAATCTTGGGCTTTGTGAAACGAGAATTTTTCGAAGCTAATGCGACTGAGAAAGAAAATGTTAATGTACAATTTTAGGAAATAAGATACAAGAAACAAGATACAAATCACAAACAAAAATCAATAATCAAAACTCAAATATTCAAACTGTTTTTTTTGGATCTTGGAGTTTGAAATTTGTTTGCCTGCCTGCCTGTAGGCAGGGTTATTGTATCTTGTATCTTGGTTATTGATTTTTATGACTATTTACAATCAAGCTGACAAAAATACGCGCCTGACTTGGGTGTATATCACAGGTTTTTTGGTCTTCGTCATTGGCGTGGGCTATGTTTTTGCAGGTGCGATGCACAGTAGCGCAATTTTGTATGGGTGCGTGATTTTTTCGATCTTGATGAGTTTCGGATCATATTGGTGGAGTGACAAGATTGTGCTGGCAATGAGCAAAGCCAAGGAAGTGACGCATGAAGAGGGCAGAGAGATTTATCACTTGGTGGAAAATCTTTGCATCACGGCGGGTTTGCCAAATCCGAAAATTTATATCATTGAAGATAGCGCGCCAAACGCTTTTGCCACAGGGCGTGACAAAGAGCATGGGGTGATTTGTTTGACCACGGGAATTATTGATAAATTGGAAAAGGCTGAATTGGAAGGCGTGCTGGCGCATGAACTTTCACATATTGGCAACCGCGATATTTTGCTTTCAACGATTGTGGTGATTTTGGTTGGCTTTGTGACTTTGATGGCAGATTGGTTTCGCAACTGGAGTTTTTTTGGCGGTCGCAATCGTGATGAGGATAATGGTGGCGGGCAATTGCAAATGATTTTGATGGTGGTGGCGATCTTGCTTTCAATTTTGGCGCCGATTGCCGCGATGTTGATGCAATTGGCAATTTCCCGCAAACGGGAATTTTTGGCTGATGCTGATGCAGCCCTGCTAACGCGTTATCCTGAAGGTTTGGCACGCGCCTTGGAAAAAATTTCTGGCGACCAGGAACCTCTTGAATCTGCCAATCGCGCCACGGCGCATCTTTTCATCGTCAATCCTTTCAAGGGAAAAAAGATGATGAAACTTTTCATGAC
>JBAXHR010000170.1:0-2349 GCA_037138835.1 Candidatus Moraniibacteriota bacterium
TTGTTATCGTCGCTCGCTCGGAAATGAAAGAGTACTTTCATTTCTCTCACTTCGCTAGATAATAATTTTATAAAGTTTTCCGTCAATTCTATTGATGAAAAATAAACCATCCTCAACCGGAGAAAGAAAAAGTGCGCTAGCATCATAATCACTTTTAAACTCAGTCAATTCAACTATTCGCTCCTTGCTTGCCGTGCCGACATTTATCTTCCAAAAAGTGTCCTTGGTGGTAAATTTCTTGGCTTGATAGTCATCTGGCAAAATTGCACCGCTAGGAACTCCGCCAGGCAGTCCACAATAAATCAGTTTACTATCAAATGACCACACGCATTTTGAAACTATGGTTGGAATATTCAAATCACGATATTGCCCATTAGTATCAACTATACCTAGGGTTATATTTTTTCCATCCTTATTTATCAAAGAACTAACTAAGGCTCGTTTGCCATCAGGCGACCACAAATAGTCAGCCCCGAATCTACCTTTCAAAATCGTCTTAACTTCTCCGCCCATCAAAGAAACGGATTGAAATAAGCTTTCTTGAGAAGCTTGCGGGAAATTCCAAAAAGAAACAACTGCAGAAAGTGGCACAGAGGCCAAAGAAACTTCTCGAAAAGGAATCTCTTGAGCCAAAGTTTGCCAATTTTCCCCATTTGGATCTGCGACACTCAAACTTCGTTTCTTTGTTTGCTGATCATAATATTTGTAGCTGATTTTCATTCCCAAACCATCCCAGGCAACATTGTCAATATTAGTATCCAATTGCTCCCCATCTTTTTTCACATCACCCCTAAAGGAAAAAACCTTTTGATTGTCTTTTTTGAAAATAGTCAAAACTTTTGTGGCGTCTGGTGACCACAAGGCTCCCACAAGCCCCTCAATCTTTGTGCTTGAGATTTTAACTGGCTTTGCACCATCACTGTCCACTTGCCAAAGTTCACCACTGGTAGCTGAAAAATAAAGCACCTTTTCATTTTTTTTATCAAAAACAGCCCCCAGAACAGCCTCACTTGAAATAGGGCTTATTTTGGCTTGTTTTTTTTCAAGCAAGGAGGTTGGGATTTTCATGGCCAGCTCTTTGGCTTGTTGATTTTTCGCGATATCATTTTCTTTAAACGCAAAAAGATACACCCCCCAAAGCGAAAGGGTGATACCAAGTAGAATTGCCGAAATCAGAAAAACTTTTTTCATTTTTATTATCAGAAAATATTTTAAGGAAAATTACAATTAGCCCGCTTATTTGCTCCCCATGGTCGCCAACTTTGTTTTGTGTTTTTTGTCCCTTGCATATAAATACTCTTAGCTGTGGCAATGTTAATTGCTGCGTTTTTTGCAGCAGTAACACATTTATTATAAAGATCTCTATTTATTACCCAACATTTTGTCTTATCTCTAGCAATCGTTGCCGTGTACACAACATTAAAAGCATCTTTGCAGGATAAGCTTCCCACATTATGTGCTGATAAGTTTATTTGAAAAAGGCCAAATGATACAGGATCTTTAGTGTTATTACCCATACAAACATCAACCCCACTAGGTCTATCCGCTATGCCATCGCTTTCACCATTGCAAATACTAGAGGCTTGGGTTGCAGCTACGCCAAAAACTGGTGTTAAATTAGCTACACTACATGGACCAGAAGAAAGAGATTGACACTTCCCTGTTTTACTAGTCTGACCCATTGGCGTCCCTTCTGTAATTTCATCCACATTCACCGCTGTAAAATTTATATTCATCTGCGTCAAATCTGGATTTATCACATAAAGGAAAAGATAGGCAATCATCGCAGCCGCAATCCCAATCAAAGCATCTATAATAATTTCCTTGGCTTTTCCCGCGGTTGAGGTGTTGCCCGCACTGCCTGCATACATAATTCCGCCAATGGTAATCATAAACATTCCAGAAATGCCAATTGTCCAGATGCCAAATTTATAAATTGCCAAAACCAGGGCTGGAAAATCTGTCATCACGCCTCCTGCATTAAAAAACCCAGGCAAACCCTCAAGAAGAGTGTATTGAAATTCTTTTGGATTAACAACATTTCCCACTGAGGTATTAGCTACGCAACAAGAAAAACCATCCACATGTTCCCCGCTAGCCTTAGCACACTTACCATCAACAATCTCACTAAAATTAGTAAGATTAGTATCCAAACATCCCATACGACATGTCCCAGGGAGTTTTATACTTAGCCCCACACAGGTTCCATTGCCAGTAGCAGAGACACTTGTCGCCGTTATAAATGTGGTAGATCCATCATTTTTAAGACATTCTCGGTCATTCGTATTAACCAGCAACCGTTTACACTCATCAGCTGTTTCATATGTTCCAAGCACGGCTCCCGTAGAT
>JBAXHR010000171.1:0-2342 GCA_037138835.1 Candidatus Moraniibacteriota bacterium
AAATATTTTTTCACCTAAAAATTTCAACTATCCTAAAAAAACTAGATTTAGCATACCATGGAAAAAACATTTTATTATTTTTGGTATTTTAGTTGGCACTGGAATTGTGACTGTTGTTGGTGTTTTTATTTATTTTTCCAAAGACTTGCCTGACCCAGGAAAAATAAACACGCGTTTTTTGGCAGAATCAACAAAAATCTATGATCGCACTGGCGAGCATTTGCTCTATGAAGTTCATGGTGAAGAAAAAAGAACAAAAATTGCTTTTGCGGAAATGCCTGAAGTTTTGAAATTTGCCACAATCAGCCTAGAAGATCAAGATTTTTACAATCATTATGGAATTAAGTTAAGTTCTATTTTGCGTTCCATTTTCAAAGATCTTATCAATCTTGGCAAAGCTCAAGGCGGATCAACTATCACTCAACAATTTGTCAAAAATTCCCTACTCACCAACGAAAAAACGCTAATCAGAAAAGTTAAAGAAGTTATTCTTTCGCTCGAACTAGAAACAAAATTTTCTAAAGATGAAATTTTAGCCATGTATCTCAATGAAATTCCCTATGGCTCAAACGCTTATGGCATTGAAGCAGCCGCTCAAACTTTTTTTGGCAAACCAGCCAGAGAATTAACGCTTGATGAAGCGGCTTTAATTTCTGCTTTGCCTCAAGCAACTGCCTATTATTCTCCCTATGGTTCACATCTTGATGCGTTAATTGGACGAAAAAACTTCGCCCTAAAAACGATGGCTCGTTTAGGCTATATTACTCAAGAACAATCCGACGAGGCAATTAATATTGCGACAATCGATAAAATAAAACCACAAAAAAATATTTTTGCCGCACCGCATTTCGTGATGTATATTAAAGATTATTTACAACAAAAATATGGCGATAAGGCCGTGGAGCAAGGTGGACTAAAGGTTTATACCACGCTCGATTGGGACAAGCAACAACTCGCTGAAAAAGTTGTCAAAGAAGGTGCCGAAAAAAATGCAAAAACATATGGAGCAGGCAATGCTGGACTCGTAGCAATAGATCCAAAAACAGGACAAATTCTTGCTATGGTTGGGAGCAAAGATTATTTTGCGGAAAGTGAACCGAAAGGTTGTACGCAAGGAAAAAATTGTGTCTTTGAGCCAAATGTAAATATTGCCACTTCGCTTTTGCAACCAGGATCTTCTTTTAAGCCCTATGTTTATCTCACTGCTTTTGAAAAAGGTTTCACACCGGAAACAAACATTTGGGATGCAGATACCAATTTCAGCACCGAGGATGGAAAAATATATAATCCAAAAAATTACGATGGCAAAAATAGCGGTCTCTTGCAAATGAAAGATGCACTGGCAAGATCCTTAAATGTTCCTGCCGTTAAAACACTTTATTTAGCTGGTGTAAAAAATTCTGTTGCTACTGCAAAAAAAATGGGGATTACAACGCTCAACGAACCTGACCGCTATGGACTTTCTTTAGTGCTTGGTGGAGGTGAAGTAAAATTATTGGATCATGTTAATGCTTTTTCTACTTTTTCCACTGGCGGAATTCGTCATGATAAAACAGCGATTTTGCGTATTGAAGATAGTAAAAATAATATACTTGAAAAATATACTGCCAATCAGGGCGAAAGAGTTATTGAAGAAAAATATATTGCCATGATTGATTATATTCTTTCTACAAATAGTCTTCGTGCTCCAGTTTTTGGCGACAAAAATGCTCTTAGTTTTGAAAATCGTCCAGTGGCTGCAAAAACAGGCACGACAAATGAGTGGCGCGATGGCTGGACGATGGGCTATACACCATCATTAACTGTGGGCGTTTGGGCTGGCAATAACGATCATTCCACGATGAAACAAGGTGCTGATGGAATTTTTGTGGCGTCTCCAATTTGGCGTAGCTTTATGGATGAAGCTCTGAAAAACACAGCCGCTGAAAATTTCCCTAAATATGAACCAGAAGAAACTGGCAAGGATATTCTTGATGGCAAATTAGAAATGAAAAAAGAACTTAAGGTTTGTGAGATTCCCGATGAAAATGATAAATATTGCCTCGTTAATGATTTTTGCCCGGAAAATAAAATTAAGAAAAAAAAGTTTTCTGACGCACATAGTGTTTTATATTACATCAATAAAGATGATGTCAGAGGAGATGCACCAAAAGATCCCAAAAGCGATCCTCAATTTGAAAGTTGGGAAAAAGGTATAAAAAGTTGGCTGAAGGATCAAGGTTATTCCACAGACAGCGCACCAAAAGATGAATGTAAAGAAAAAGATTTTTCTGATTATAAACCAAATGTAGAAATAAAATCACCATCAAATGGTGAAACGATAACCGCCACTTCCTTTACGA
>JBAXHR010000172.1:0-2322 GCA_037138835.1 Candidatus Moraniibacteriota bacterium
CAAGGACGCACGAAAAAATGCAAGATGTTTTGATGGATCCCAAGGGCGTCGGGCCAGCAATTCATTACTATATGCTCCGCGGTGGCGTGGAGCAGAAGAACACGACGGTTTGGGAACCTGGGACAATTTCAGGCGAGTATATCAAAACTTATGGACATTATCATATCGGCGAGCTGAGTGAAAATTATTCCATTGTTTTTGGGCAAGGCGTGGCGTTGCTACAAAAATTGATGGAAGACCAGCACGGAAATTTATTGGCTGATCTTCCGCAGGTTCAGGTTTGTAACCTGAACCGCACAGTCTACCATTGCAACATTGCCACCCTTAAACAATGCGGAGCAGACTGCCAGTCAGAGGCTGACAGGCAAACCTGCTCCTGTAAGAATATTATTGCCCGCAAACAATGCACGGCGGATAGTCTCTTGACACGATAACTGACCTAAAGTATATTAATAGTGTCAATGATAATGACAATGACAAGTAAAGAAGTTTGAAGCGTAACTTTATCCCAGAAAACACTATGAATAATTTATTGGAAAAAATATATACTTCAAATCCTTGGTTTGAAAACGAACAACTTATTGAAAAAGATTTGCACCTTAAGGAACTTGCAGAAAGCAAGCAGATTTTTCTTGATCGAAAATTTTTGGATCACAAATTTGCCGATGGTGTCTATATCGCAACTGGACCACGCCAAATTGGCAAAACCACCCACCTTAAACTGTTGATTCAACAAAAAATCATCGCTTCCAATAAGACAACTTTCTTGTATTTCAACTGCGACCTATTGGAAACAAAAGCTGAAGTGGTCGAATTGGTTGAAACTTATTTGAAAAATTTTCCAACTCGAAAAAGAGTTTTTGTAATGCTCGACGAAATCACTTCCGTGAAAGATAGTATCTTGGGCATCAAATATCTGATTGATAAAGGAGTGAAAAAAAACATCACCTATATTCTCACCGGTTCAAGCACGGTTGAGATTAAAAAGACTGGCGAATTTTTGCCAGGGCGACGAGGGAAGGGAATTGATTTTTATTTTGCTCCTGTGAGTTTTCGGGATTTTGTCAAAATTCAATATAGCGAAGTCGATTTTGATTTGAGGGCAAAAGAGAGCTTAGAAAAGTATTATGTGAGAATTAAAAATAAAATTCCGCTTACTAGCTTGCTGGATAGTTATTTTTTCTGCGGGGGGATTCCTCGGATCATCAATGAATATCTAAAGAAGAAAACGATTGGTTTGGAAAATCTGAATCTTTATCGAGATTGGATTGTTTCTGAAATTGCCAAAAATGGAAAACGAGAAAATGTCGCCAAGCAAATCGTAGCTAGGATAATTTTATCTATAACGAGCGATGTTTCTTATAATTCTTTCGCGCAAGATGCAGGACTTGGTTCGCACAACACAGTGTATGAATATTTGAATTTTTTGGAGGATGCTTTTGTGGTTTCGCAAATTTATAATTACGATTATCATCAAAAGAAGATTAATTTTCGAAAAAACAAAAAAATATATCTTAATGATCCATTTCTGTTTTTTCTTTTTGATTGGTGGCTTAATGGCAGGACGCCGAGCATCGAGTTGTTGTCTGGTGACCCAATTTTAAAGAGTCGAATTGCGGAAAATTTGACTTTTTTACATTTGAGAAAAATATTTAAAGAAGTCTATTTCAATAGGGACAGTGAAGAGATTGATTTTATCTGTGGTGAAATTGCTTTTGAAACAAAGTTTCAAAATAAGATATCCACAGAAGATTTCAAAGGCTTATTGCGATTTGTGGGGAAAAAAATTGTGGTCTCAAAAAATATTTTGGAAAAGCGAGGTGAAGTAAGGCTTTTGCCTTTGGAATTATTTTTACTGCTAGATGGAATCCCTGAAAAATGGTCAGTACTGCCATAGGAAATCCTCCTGCTGGTTGCCTGCCCGCCTTTGGAGGGCCTGTCATCTTTGGATGGCAACCTGAACCACACGGTTACCTCCTGCAGGTTCAAGTTTGTAACTTGAACCGCACAGTTTACTAATAAAATATCATCTCCCGTAAACAATGCGGAGCAGGTTGCAAACCTGCTCCTGCGATAGGTAAACAATGCGGAGCAGGTTACCAGCCAAAGACAGACAATCAAACCTACTCGGGCGATAGATTATACCAAAACTATGCGGTCGTCTAGTTTTGGAATAATCTTTTTTGAGTTTTTGATTTTTTTTGTTTTCATTGCCATACAACCACATATGGTAGTGGTCTAAGTTTGAGTTTGATGCGAGCCAGTTGGCTTGAAGAAGTAGTGGAAATGAGGTAGGATGGAGTTAATAGGAAGGAAATTGAC
>JBAXHR010000173.1:0-2297 GCA_037138835.1 Candidatus Moraniibacteriota bacterium
GAAACTCAGCAAGAATGTCCTGCCAATTTCCATTCACAATTGGGAACAACTGCACAAGGTCAAGGAATTGTTGAATGAATTGGATAAAGATCAATAGCAACCAGTAATCGGTGATTAGAAATCAGTAATCAGGAAATGAACAAAAAAACGAGAACTCAAATTCTCGTTTTTTTGTTCGTAGATTCGTGTTTTTTCGTAGTTTCGAATCGGTGTTTACGCTTTCGGTTCAAACACATTCAGCACGCCATTGACCAGCGACAAAATTAAACTGAAAAGCAGCGCCCACCAAAAACCACTGACTGTGAACCCATCCACCACTCTGCTGGCCAACAAAATCAACGCTGCGTTGATGACCAAAGTGAAAAGTCCCAGTGTCAAAATGTTGATCGGCAAAGTCAAAATCACCAAAATCGGTTTCAAAACCGTGTTAAAAAAGCCCAGCACCAACGCCACCACCAACGCTGCAAAAAAACCTTTCAACGCCACCCCTGGTAGCAAATAAGCTGTCGCCATCACCGCCACCGCCCGCAAAAACCAATGCGCAATTGTTTTCATAAATTTAAAGTTGAATAGTTAATGATTCATTTTCCATTATAAGCCAATTTATCCAAAGATAAAAATTTTCAAAAAGTTCCTATTTGAAAATCCAATTTTTCTTTGAAATTTTTTGTCCCTTGCTGTGACCACGAAAAATTTCAATTAGAAAAATCTTGAAGCTCTACACGCAGATATGTGTAGAGCTTCATTTTTATATGAATTTCTTAATATCCTCCCATGTGTTACAAATAAATGCATATGCATTTATTTGACACACCTGAAAAATGAAACTCACATTGATTATTGCTTATCGAAAATTATCTGCATTACCAGACACATCACCAACCAACCTAAGGCTTTTGGATTTCTATTTCGATCAAAGTTTAAACTTACACTTAAATTTTTCCTCATGCATCACCCTTTCCGCAACTAGCATATCAATAAACTTTTCCACATAGTAAACTTCCGCCAAAAAAAGAATTTCATCTTCGCATTCATAAGGATAAACCCAGACGCTCTTCTGCATCTGCACAAAACCAAGCTCTTTTATTTTTTCTCGCAAAGCATTGCGAGCATTATTGTAAATTGCTGGCTTAGTCGGAATATCAAACATCAAGACTCGCCATTTTCCATCCCATTTTTTGGGTTTTTTTATTGAAAGCGATTCAAAGCAAAACTCGCACACCCTTTTCTTGCCCGCATTGGAAAGCTCCACTCGCGTAGCACCATTTTTTTCAACAACTATTTCAATAAGCTTTCGATGTTTAAGCGTCCTGATTGCCTGCTGGAGATTTCTTCTGACATACTTTCTTTTCTTATTCTGCTCGCCCATTATCGTGACCAGCCCAGGCGCAAGTGCCCCTGCAAAAACTATCCCGCCCAAAGCCAATGTCATCAACACAAATTTCGCAGTTGTTACCTTTTTGGAATCAGAACACAAAAAATCCTCCACATAATCACCGAGCTTCTTGTGAGTTTTTTTTATTTCAGTTTTCTTGAACTTTTTTGTTTCCATTGTTTTTATTTTATTGTTTCTGTTTTATTCTCTCTATCTCATTTTCTCAAATTGCTTAAAAGTAATATCCCCCTAATAGTTGTAATTATAATCCCCGCTCCAAAGTGTGTCAAAAAAATGCATATGCCTAAATTTGTAACACTATCCATACAACCAATTTTCGCAAATTTACTCTCATTGCGCAAAACTCCCATCCCCATGATCTCCCAGAAAAGCTCTCTTTTATCTTGCAAGGTGTGTCAAATAAGTGCATATGCCTAAATTTGACACGCCCATTAAACAATAAGCACATAAACACATAAACGCATAAGCTATGGCGAGTAAAACTACCGCCAAGCCATATAGTTCAGCATATCTCCTCTGCTTTTTTAAAGTGTTACAAATAAATGCATATGCATTTATTTGTAACACTTTAGGAAGTGATAGGGATATTTTATTATGACCTGAGCAAGACCAGTAACTAGCGCTACCTGATTTTAAAGTTCAAAAGCATCTTATCCAACAGAAAAGAGTTGATCAGCCTTTTGATGGCTTTTGCTCACCCGCAAGCTTCCAAAGCATTTCAAATTTCTCTCTTTCCATTTTGGCGATATCCCCACTTTCAATCAAAACAGACATCAACTCTTTTCGAGAGGAAACAAAGGCAACTTTATTTTGATATATGAATTGCGCTGAATCATAACCAAAATCAGCTGGCAAAAAACGAACTTCGCGCAAAAATTCCACGACATATCCCTCCTTGAAC
>JBAXHR010000174.1:0-2257 GCA_037138835.1 Candidatus Moraniibacteriota bacterium
GCTGAAATTGCCAAGCAAATTGCTGAGCAACAACAACCAGAAAAAATCATTCTTTTTGGTTCTTATGCTTGGGGAAAGCCGCACAAAGATTCTGATGTGGATTTGTTTGTGGTGAAAAAAACTGACGACACGCGAAAAACTGCCCAAGAAATCAATCAATTATTTTTCCCAAGATTCTTTTCAATGGATGTGGTGGTTTACACGCCTTTTCAATTGGAAAAAGAACTTAATTTGGAGGAGCCTTTTGCATTGAAAATAATCAACGAAGGCAGAATTTTATTTCAAAACTAAAAAATGAAAGAAGAAAACAAAAAAATTGTGATTGGAAGATGGGTCAAAAAAGCACAAGAAGATGAGCTTAATGCTGATTCGATCTTGAAGCGTCGTGATGGCACTCCTAGCGTTGTGTGTTTTCTCGCGCAACAGCTGGCGGAAAAATATCTGAAAGCACTTTTGATATCTTTTGATCTGGAAGTTTTGAAAGTACATGACCTTTACGATTGATTTCAGCCTTAGATGATAAAGTCCCAGAGATAAAAATTTTGAGCAATGAGGCAAATCTTCTGAATCAATTTTACATTGAAACTCGTTATGTTGGTGACTATCCTGATTTTTCCTGGAATGATGCCAAGCAGGCATATGAAGCAGCTAAAAAAATAAAGGAGTTTGTTTTAAGTGAAATTGCAGAGAAATAGTTTTTTTAAAAGCGTTGCAATTATATGCATATGCATTTTTTTGTAACACTTTAATGTGGAAACCCCAGCAAGGATGGACACAAAAAATAAAAGCTGTAAAATCTCGCATATGCGGGATTTAGCATATCTGTTTTTTTGATTTGCATTTAGTAGTGTTTATTGGTATTTTATGGTTGCAAGAAAAGTAATCATTTAGGAAAAATGTAACTGTATGAAAAACCAGCAATTGCGTGAATTTATTGAAAAAATAAAGACAGGCAGTAAAGAAGAGATCAAGCTTGCCAATAAAATGCTTGAAAAAATTTGGTATGATTTTGACAAGGAATCGGCTGAACGAAAAGAGATGCTGGAGATGTTCATTTCGGAATTTGGAAATTTTGAAGCCATCAAAACTGAAAGCAACAAGATTGCCTTTATCGGATCATTGAAATATGCATTTATGTCTGCCGGTCAAGATGACAGCAATTTCGAAGCTTGCGCACGATTTGTGTTGTATTGTATGGCAAATCCTTCTGGGCATATCAGGCAAGCTATGATTCATGTGAGCACCTACCTGGTTCATTCTCTGCGCTTGTCTTTTAGTGATTTTAGAAAAAATGAGCAAGATGAAAAACTTATCTTGAAAAATCAGGAAAGCTTTGGAAAATTTATAACTGAATTTGATGCAATGACGGAGCATTTTTATGAGAGAAAATATAAACGCTTCAAATACATCAGCAGTTTGCCACCGAGTGTGTATAAAAGTTTGGAAATCCTCAGAAGCCAGCTGCTTTGCAGTGAATACTACCAGAAAATGTATGCGGAATACAAAAACAAAAGATTGCGCACAGTTTTGCCACAGCTGGTTTTGAAATATACGCAGTTGGGAGTAGATACGATCGAAGCTGGATTTGTCTGTTCTATTTGCCAGCGAAGAAGAAAGCGCTTGGGTTCATCAAATCCGCTAGCTAAAAAACCAAAAATGATTTGCGAGGATTGCACAATTGACGAATATATGAAGGATTATGGCTACAAAACACGAGCAGCCGCCGCAGCACGCAGAAGAAGAATTTTTGATGTGGGCTATTTGTGGCAAGACTTGTTGGTGGATCGTTATTTGGCAGAGAACAATAAGAAACATATCAGAGAATTGGGCGCGCAAGAAACCGCGCAACTTTTTAGGCTTGGGGTGGATATGTATAACAATCTTTTTGACAAAGGCGACAAGATTTTTCTCGAGGAGATTTTTGATCAAAAAGAAATCGAAAAAAGATTGCTTGCGACTTTGAGTTATGGTGATTTCGATTGGGATTTTTTCAGGGCTAACTTGGAATAGTAGAAAAGCTGGAAATGTAATTTTGAAAAAGAGGATTGTTTTAAACTTTGAAATATGCTAGATTATTGCTATAAAAATGCAAATGACTGAGCAAGAAATAGCTGAAATTGCCAAGCAAATTGCTGAGCAACAACAACCAGAAAAAATCATTCTTTACTAAAAAATGAAAGAAGAAAACAAAAAAATTGTGATTGAAGCAGCTAAAAAAATAAAGGAGTTTGTTTTAAGTGAAATTGCAGAGAAATAG
>JBAXHR010000175.1:0-2222 GCA_037138835.1 Candidatus Moraniibacteriota bacterium
ACATATATTGATAATAGATGGCCAATGTTTAGTGTTGTTAGTGTATTATATAACAAAGCAAGCGAGGTTGAATTTTTCTTGGAATCATTTTCACGTCAGGAATATTTGGGTTTATTTGAGATAATATTTATCGACGACATTTCCCCTGATGATTCGGTTGCGGTTGTTGAAAAATGGATGAAGAATGCAAAAGAAGGAAGTCGGGAGATTCCAGAAATAAAAATAATTCGTAACGAAAAAAACATTGGAAATTGTGGTTCAAGAAATAGGGGAATATTGGAGTCCAGGGGGGACATTGTAATTGTTATTGATGCCGATTGTGTTGTCAATAAAACATTCTTAAAAAATCATGCGAATGCTTATTTTTGCAATGATTGTGATGTGGCTGTCGGACCTTTTAATCTGGAAACTCAGGAAAGAGAACCTATTGAGGTGCTTAATTATTACGAAAATAACCTAGGAGAGGCTGAACTGAATGCGCAATTTCAGGATAGTGTGAATAAAAAAAGCTTTTTAAATTGCATTACTAGGAACTTTTCTATCAGGAGGGGATTTATAGCTGGTGATCTTTTTGATGAAAAATTTTCATATTCAAAAGCTGAAGATTCTGGTTTTGGTTGGGAGGATATTGAAATGGGTTACCGTCTTTATAAGAGAAATGTTCGTATTAAATATTTAAAAAATGCTTTTTCTGTCCATGTCTCGCACCCACCAACTATCGATCGAAAAATGATTCCACTGAAATCACTAAAAAACTTCAGACGTCTTTTTGAAAAACATCCAGAACTTTTATTTGTATCAAGAAATTGGGCATTAACCACTTTTGAAAAAATTCGCAATTGGGTTAAATCTGAAAACTTACAAAAAAATGAGGATCTGGAGTTTTTGGAGAATAAATTTCAGAGATTTACTGGTAACCCATTTGCCTTGAAAAGTGAAAAAAGATTGAAAGTCATTAGCTATAGATGGCATTGCACTCACCAATATGAAATATATAAGTTACCATTTGATTTCACTTTAGTTACTGGAATAGGTACAGGAATGTCGGAGTGCTGGGATTTTGAAAGGAGACCACTTCCAGATAATATTGAAATGTGCCATATTGATGATGTTGATTTGGCTGATTATGACTTCGCTATACTTCATTTTGATGAAAATGTATTTGCACCAGAGAATACAAACGGAGTTATTGGTTATGATTGGGGTTTATCTTTCCATTGGTTTTTAAAAAATGTGAAGCTCCCAATGGTTGCAATTTGTCATGGGACACCCCAATTTTATGGTCAATATAATGGAGATTTTGCGGGACATAAATTGATGGAAGTGATGGAGGAAGAAAGAAAAAAAGTGGTAGATGCGCTTAAAGATACCATGGTTGTTGTAAATTCCTTTCAGGCTCAACGAGAATGGCTATTTAAAAAATCAAATGTGATTTGGCATGGTTTTGATCCGGCTGAGTTTCCGCAGGGCAAATATGAGAAAAATATTTTAATGATGGATGAAAAAGCAATGAGTCATAGACCCCATTATAATGGCTTTGTGGTTAAGAATGAGGTTTTCAAAGAAATGCCAATGGAGTATCACTATGAAAATTTAAAAGTTCCATCACCTGATCTATTTTATGAGAAAGATACTAATGAATATGCTTTTGCGAAATTTGACAATTATGCCAAGGAAATTGGGAGATATCGAATATATTTTAATCCAACACTTCGTTCACCTATGCCGAGAACGCGAGCAGAGGCTATGCTATGCGGTTCCGTTGTTGTTACAACTAGAAACCATGATGTGGAATTATTTATAAAAAATGGAGTTAATGGTTTTTATTCGAATGACCCTAACGAATTAAGGGAATATATGATATATCTTCTTGAAAATCCAGAAAAAGCAAAGGAAATAGGAATAGCAGGAAGAGAAACTGCCATGGATGTTTTTGGTAATGATAGGTTTTTAAAGAATTGGGAGGAGTTAATATTAAAAGTTATCAAGGGGCAATAATTTTTTATTTTTTGAAATTTTATGTGTGGAATTGTTGGTGTTATCGGGAAGAAAGAAAATATTCCAGTTGGTCAATATTTGAAAATATTGCGAAAAGCGACTGCGCATAGAGGGCCAGATGATTTTGGAGAACACCTGGGCGATAATTTTGGCTTTGCTAATCTGCGCCTCTCAATTGTAGATGTGGCTGGAGGGAAACAGCCGATATATAATGATGATAAAAG
>JBAXHR010000176.1:0-2190 GCA_037138835.1 Candidatus Moraniibacteriota bacterium
GTCAGTACTTAGGTTGACAAAGCCAGGGTCTTCAAAATTGACAATTAGAATATTTTTTTTATCCACACCCGAAACCATCAGTTGCTTGGCCATTTGGCGCATCAAAAAGGACTTTCCACTTCGTCTGGCGCCGGTGATTATTTTCACTTGTTGGCTAGGAAGCATTTTTTCAAGCACTGTCAAATATGAATCTCTGCTCACTCCAGAATTTAGGTCTTTTTCCCAAAAATTCCAATCATTAAGGATCCCCAAGAGGTCATTTTTCTCCATATAATTATTGTATGTATGATAGGCTGTTAACATTTCATCATACATACATTATATATGTGATAGAATAAAAAGTCAAGAAGTTGAAAATGTGGCTTAATATTGGATTTTTCAGTAGTTATAGTAAGAACCTTGCCGATTGTAAGCTCTTTGGACAATTTTTTTATTTAAAATTCTGATATGAAAAAGCGCAAGGGAAAAGATTTTCCGCTCCCACTCTTTTTATTTTTTATGTTGCTGTTTAATCAAATCGATCAGATCATCAATTGCTTTTTTGTAATCAGCTTCAAAAATAACTTTGTTTGAAAATTCTTTTTTTGCGACTGAAATTATATACTCCAGGTGATCTGCAATTCCGCCACTGCCTTTGAGGACTGAAATATTCGAGCCTTCTTCTAGGGCAATGGTGAACTCTGATAAAGTTCCAATTCTCCCATTTAGCACAAGCACGCCATCCACATCTTTTATCATAGCGAGACTTCTAGCGGTAAAACCAGGGATGAATTTTGTATTTTTGAAATATTTTAAGGGAAGATTATCAGTGCGAAGATGATGTTCCTTTTTGTTTTTATCTGGAGAATATGCCTCAGTTTTCGCCCCAGCTTTGAAGGCTGAAAGCACGACCAAACCAGGGATTCCATGTGATCCCCCAGTGACGACCGTTATCTTTTTTTGAGCAAGATATTTCCCGACTTTTTTGCAGAGTAGCTTGTTTTCTTTCGAGACAATACTTGTGGCTGAACCAAAAATTGCTATTTTCATAAATCAAGTTAGCGTTTTTTAGCTTTAATGATGAAGAATCCAGGATATTTTTTTCCATCAATTGATTCTGCTGCCGGATCATGATATTCCTCATAGCTTTGCACATCAAAATTTTTAAAAAGAAAATCATTCAAAAATTCATTCATTGTGTGAGTTGGCTCTTTGATGGTGACGGTATTTCCAAGGATATGACAATCGACAATTTTTTGTTCAAAATAATTAGCTTGAGAGTCTTGTTTTTCAAAAAACTGTCGGAAAGGATGAGTAACTAAATACATCATAGTGCCTCCAGGTTTCAAGACTCGGTGTATTTCTTCAAAAACTGGATTCATGTCTGCCGAAGTCATAATGGCATATTTGGAAAGTACCACATCGAAATAGTTTTCTTCGAATGGAATAGTTTCAAAAAGACTGACATTCAATTGTGCATCTGGCAGGTTTTTTCTGGCTATTTTTATAAGTTCGCTGGAGGCATCAAGTCCACATACATCAGCCCCAAGTTCTTTGTAGTGAAGTAAGTCAATCCCGTCACCACAGGCAAGATCAAGAACTTTCATTTTTGGCTTGATAAAGTCAATCTGACTATAAAAAGCTTTGCGACTAAATCTATTGCCCTCTTCTTCAAGATTTTGATTTTTTGAAAAATCATCAGCAACATTGTTATATTGTTTAGCTAAATCCATAAAGCTTGTTGGTTAAAATATTATTTAAATTAAGTCAAATAGTGTTTAGTTTTTTTATTTGACTTGCAATTATGAACTATTTTTATGAATTTATCAATAGTATAATATGGTAATATGGCTAAAAATAGCTTAAAAATAGGATAATTAAAATTATTTATCAAAAATATTGACAAATATGATGGTTTTTTTGTGGGATATGGCTAAAAAGAATAGCGGAGAAGATGGGTCCATAATTGGTCAACAGCTTGAAATGAATAATCTGGGGTGGTAGGATGGAGATAGCTGAAAAGTTGTAAAGTAATAAGGCTCTGTCATCGCGATCCGCCCAGGGCGGAGTGGAAAATGAGTTGTTCGGCAAGGCCCTGGATTGCCACGCATGATTACATGCTCGCAATGACGGGGAGGTTATAAAGTAATAAAGTTAAAAGGTATTAGGCATTTTGCATTTATACATAATACATAATACATAATACATAAT
>JBAXHR010000177.1:0-2164 GCA_037138835.1 Candidatus Moraniibacteriota bacterium
CAACGACAGCGCGATAGATGTTTTGGGTGATGACCGGCTTCGAGAATTGGCTCGCGTTTTGGTGGAAAGAGTGAAATCCAACACTTCCATTGATTGGACAATCAAAGAGAGTGTTCAGGCCAAGCTTCGCGTCTTGGTGAAAAGAACCTTGCGACAGTTTGGTTATCCGCCAGACATGGAAAAATTAGCAACTGAAAATGTTTTAAAGCAAGCAGAAATGTTGGCCGATGATTGGAGTGCTGAATAAATATTACATAACATGCTACATAGCAAAATAAAAATTAAATCAGATTCTGAAATAAATTCAGAATGCCAAATCTTATGAAAAAAACAGAAGAACTTGTGCGAAAAGTGACTCGCGTTGGCAAACGCAGTCTCTCAATCGTAATTCCATCCGAAATCGTGGCAGAACTCGGCATCCGTGAACGCCAGAAGTTGGTTTTCAAAGTCGAAAGAAAAAAGATCATAATTAGTGACTGGAAATAAAATCCTCCAAATCTCGTCCTCAGCTAAAATTCCCTTGGCTAAATCTCATTTTTCAAATCTGACATTCACTTCGATACTTTCGAGTATCAAAGCAAATGTCACCAATTCAAAATAATCCAAAATCAACCAACTCGGCTATTAGCCCTATGATTTGACGCAGGAGGAAATAAAAAATCCAGTACACTGACATCACGCCCAAAGAATTTGCCGAAAAAATGCAAACCCATGAAGAAAATTTGGCTGGCTATTTCAAACAGTCAAAAGAACTTGAAAATCAGATTTTTAATCAATTAAAAAATTTGAAATATGACAAATAAACTAGCTATAAATTATGAACCGTTGCTCAAGGAAATTCTTGCTAAAATACAATCGGCAAGATATGAAATGCTGAAAACTGTCAGCAGGCAAACTGTTTTGCTGTATTGGGACATCGGAAAATCGGTTAGTGAAAAAGTTCAAAATAATGGCTGGGGAAAATCAATCGTTGAGCAACTATCCAAAGATTTACAAACAGAATTTCCGGGGATTCGTGGTTTTTCTGCTAGAAATATTTGGAATATGAAGAATTTTTATGAGTTTTATGCCAAAAATGAAAAACTGCAACCACTGGTTGCAGAAATTGGCTGGACGCAAAACAGTCTTATTTTGGAGAAATGCAAGGATGTTGTTCAGGTAGAATATTATCTCAGAAAAACCAAACAAATGGGCTGGTCAAAGCTAGATCTCATCGATAAAATCAAACATCATTATTTTGAAAATCAAGTTTTAGTTCAAAATAATTTTAATGCCACAGTTTCTACTGAGCTCAAAGCTCAAGTTGCTTGGGAATTTGTCGATGATTACAACATAGAGCTCATAAGTCCCGACCAGCCATTTAGTGAAAAAGAAATGGAAAATGCCATTGTTTCAAATGTGGTGAAATTTTTGTCAGAAATGGGCGGAAATTTTGCTTTCGTGGGAAGACAATATCGCATAGAATTTCATGAAAAAGAATTTTTTGTGGATCTTTTGTTTTTCAATTTCAAGCTTAATTGCTATGTGGTTTTCGAGCTCAAAGCCAGAGAATTTGATCCTAAGGATGTGGGGCAAATCAAATGGTATATGGAGCTTGTCAATAATCAAGTTAAAGACAAAGCTCACAATGCAACCATTGGGATTATTTTGTGCAAAAACAAAGATAGATTGATGGTGGAGTATATGCTTGCCAATACTCAAGATCCACTTGGGGTGGCATCCTTCAATCGCTATGAAGAATTGCCAGAAGAATATGCCAAATATTTGCCAAGTGAGGAAGAAATAATTAAGAGGTTGGCAAATGTTTAATTTTAACTAAAATCATCCAAAGCCCGTCCTCGGCTTCTCGGCTAAAATTCTTAATAGCTGGTAAAATTGGTAATTATACTAAATTAACTAAATCAATGTTAGCTTGGTGGAGGCTCGACCTCCATAATGGAGGTCGAGCCTCCAACGCCTTTCTGCAACTAATTAAGTTAATTTGGTATTACTACAACAAATTTTAATAAAATAAAACATATTATGCAAAACCTATCCAAAATTCAGCGAGCGATTAAGTTTGCCACCAAGACACATGAAATTTATCAAAAGCAAAAACGCAAAGGCAAAGATGTTTCATATATCACACATCCTTTGACAGTCGGAATCCTGCTTTCCAGCATTG
>JBAXHR010000178.1:0-2092 GCA_037138835.1 Candidatus Moraniibacteriota bacterium
ATTTTACTATAAATTGAGAGATTATACAAGCGAAATTATTTATTCAAAAAACTCTTTAGCTGAAATCTTCAAAGCTTTTGCTAGCTTATTAATATTATCAACGGAGATATTTTGTTCGCCTCTTTCGATTGATCCGATATATGTTCTATGCAATCCAGCTTTGAATCCTAGCTCTTCTTGGGAAAAGCCAGCTTTTTTGCGTAGCTCTCTCAATCTTGAACCGAATTCTTTTCTTTTGGTAGTTATTGACATCATGACTTAATAGTAAGAAAATGAAGTCAATAGCTCTACAGTCAATAACTAGCATTTAGGAGAACCAATGGAAATACTTGCCGCAATCATTATTATAGCTGCGATGGTCTATATAACCAAATATAAACAAAAATACAATCAAATGGAGAATGCCTTGGACTGGCTATGTGTAGATGAGGAATTCAGTTCTTTTATGATCGGCTATAAAAAAAGGATTGAGAAAAAAATGGAAAACACGGAGGATTATAATTCTGATGAATCACGCCAAGCCAAGGTTAAATACCATGACTCAGTATTATTGTTACAAGGATGGGCACATAAGCCATATAATGCTTTTTCTAATTTTGCCAAATACTATCTATATATGGTAAAGAAAGATAAGAAGTAGAATTTCGCTAAATTATGAACAAAGCAAAGCCCGATAATTTTTGGGAACAAAATTCAACCAATAAAAATAACTCAAAGATTATTATTGGTTTACTTTTTATTATATTGTTTATTGGATCTGGAAGCTTTGCTTATGCGAAATTTTACAACAAGCCCAACACTCAACCCAAACAAATACCGATTCAAATAAGCAATGATGAGACAGCTAAAAACAAAGGTACCGTTTCTCAAACCCCGTCAACAAATGTGCAAACACAGTCAACTCCCGATAATAGCACTACTAGCAATACTACGGTGCCTACATATAATCAAAGCGCTGAGATAAAACCAGCTGCTGATACCAAGAGCATAGCCACAACACCAGTCAACGATTATGAGGCAAAAATTGCTCAGATTAATCAAAAAATACTGGATGATAACAAAAAAGCAGAAGAAGAGTATGCTCAAGAACAAGCTGCTGATACCAAGAGCATAGCCACAACACCAGTCAACGATTATGAGGCAAAAATTGCTCAGATTAATCAAAAAATACTGGATGATAACAAAAAAGCAGAAGAAGAGTATGCTCAAGAACAAGCTGCTAGACAAGCAAGAATTCAATTTTGTGATAATTCAAATAAACAGAGAAGTGCAATACTAGACCCTATCAAGAAGCAAATAAATGACTTATGGCTTTATTATATTGATATACCAAATGCAATGTCTCAAAAAACCAAGGGGTATAAAGTTAATCAAGCTCAACTAGATAGAATGATCGAGGCAGAACAAAATAAAACTCAAACAGAAATCAACAAACTACAACTCCAGTCAAATCAACTTTCAGATCAGTACCCTGTTTGCAATTATTGATTGGATTAATTTTTAAGCAATTAATAAAGGATAAATACAAATGAAACGGACAACGACGAAAAACACCAGCTTAATATTGCCAATAGTAATACTAGTATCAGTTCTGTTGCTTGGTAGTGTCTACTATGTGATTGAACAAAAAAAGATACAAGCAAACGATAGAAAAGTAAAGATAGAAGAACAAAACAGAATAAATGAATCCAATATCGAAGAAGCTCAAAAAAATGCTTACAGAAATTGCCTTCAGGCTGCTGATAAAAGCTATCAAGAATCACTAAGCAAGCTTACGGGTGGTAGTGACGACGCTGTTAAATTTTTTGTAAGCAAGATTGACAATGACAAGAAAAGTTCAGTTGATACTTGCAATGAAAGATTGAAAAACAAATCTTTTAATACGATGTTTCCTACAAGTTTCTAGCTACTTACTTGGATCAGCACTGCCCCATCTTTTATGTATCTCGTCTATCGTTAATTTTGTTGGCATACATACTACAATCATGTCTTCCGATAAACCAAGCTCTATATCTCGTTCTCTTATTTTTGCAATTTCTGCGTCCATTTTTTGCTCATAGCCTGGATCATCTGGATTATACGAAACAACATG
>JBAXHR010000179.1:0-2083 GCA_037138835.1 Candidatus Moraniibacteriota bacterium
TGTGATTGTTTCATATTTTTCAGTTTAAAATTACATTCTTAGTATATCCTTATTTACTTCAAAAATCAACAAAAAACAGCCTGCGAGCTGTTTTTTGTTTTCCTGAATTTTACTGCCGAATTTTTCTGGCCAACTCGGCCAATTTTTCATCCTCGGCGCGCGCGCTGTCGTGCGAAGAAACATACCCTTCATATTTTTCAAAATATTTGTCAATGTCAGAATGTGCCTGCTCCCAAGTGTCTTTTTTGGTGCCATGCATTGGAAAAAGTTTGATGTGAGCATGATCAACCCCAAAACCTTCACAAATCATCGCCGTGCGCCCCACATCTTCCAATTTTTCATCAAGCAATTTTCCAACTTTCGTTGCCGCCTCAATCAAATTCGCCCGCACTTCCACTGGCAATTCAAAGACATAACTTGGATAATGCTTTTTTGGAATCACCACGGAAAAACCTTCCGTGTTGGGAAAAATTGAAAGAAAAGCCAAATGCAAATCATCCTCCCAAATCTGGTGACAAGGAAGTTGTTCTGCGACAATTTTGCAAAAAATACACATAGCAGTTATGGCTTATTGATGTTCAATTGGAATTTCAATAATGAACTGACTTCCGAGTCCTGCGCCGGCGGACTCCACCCAGACCTGTCCATGATGAGCTTGTGCGATAGCCTTGCCAACATAAAGCCCCAAACCTGTGCCGCCAGCATGCAATCTTGACACATCCTTGCCACGCGAAAACTTTTTGAAAAGATTGGGAATTTCGTCCTTTGGCACACCAATTCCGGTGTCAGC
The DNA here is from genome assembly GCA_037138835.1 of Candidatus Moraniibacteriota bacterium. Lineage (GTDB taxonomy): Bacteria > Patescibacteriota > Minisyncoccia > Moranbacterales > GWC2-37-73 > CAIPMZ01. Next base: position 791 of record JBAXHR010000179.1, read on the forward strand.
AACAGTAATTCTCACCACCTTGCCAAACGCTGTTTTTTTGCCAACAATCACAAAACCATTTTCATCCACCACTACCCCACTATCCCTTACTTCTGCACTAATCTCAACTCCACCCTTTTCCGTATATTTCAAAGCGTTATCAATGAAATTTGAAACCAATTCACGAATTTTGAAAGAATCCATTGTTACTTGCGGCAAAGGCTCTGCTGGCAATTTCAAATTTAAATAAAATTTTTGCTGATTGGCAATCAAGAGAAAGTTTTCATGAAGCTCCTCTAGCAATTTGCCGATTTCAGCTTTTTCAAATTCAAAAATCATGCGACCAGATTCAATTCGCGAAATATTCAAAAGATCTTCAATGAGATGCACCAAACGCTCAGAAGAGATATATACCTTTTTAAGCGCATCCTGCACACCGGGACTTATTTCACCATATGAACCCTCCAACACCAAAGAAACAAAACCTTTGATTGCGGTGATTGGCGTGCGAAGCTGATGCGAAGCAATGGAAATAAATTCTGTCTTAGCCGCATCCAATTTCAGTAACTGCTCATTGGCACTTGCCAATTTGCCAGTCAATACTTGCAACTGCTCATTGCGCTCAACAATATTCCTATTGGCAATTTCCAGGGCCTCCTTTTGCTGAATCTCCCTCTTCACTGATCTAACCAGAATATAACCAAACAAAATGGAGAGTATCGCCGTTATTGCAGTTAAGATTATATTGGTCTGGCTCCTGATGAAGAAGAATTGAGAACAAATCAGGAGAGACAAGCCGATTACCAAAGCCTGCGCGCCAGCCAATTTGATTTCAAAAGCTTTATATTCGACAATCAAATATGCCAAAAAAGCCATGAAAATCGGCATTCCGAAAAGACCATATTCCAAAATTTCCCAATTCTGGGTTATACTTGCTATAATATTGGTGCCAGAAAAAGAAGCCAAGAAAAAAACAACTCCGATAGAAAAATAAACAGCTACCCGCCTATCTTTGCTATTATTCGAAATAACTATCCTCCTGATCAAATAAAAAACTAAAGATAAAAAAACAAAGATTTCAAATGCATAAAAATAATATCTCAAAATTCCCTGTTCGGCTTCACAATTTTGAGAATCAAATCCCTTCAAATTAAACATCGTTCCAGAAAGTAGCATAAACAAGATAATCGGAAGTATTGCAATAATTTTATATTTAAATGAAATATCCTTTTTTTCAAGAAATGCATAAGAGAAATACAGGGTACCAAGAGAAGAAAACATTTCAATAAAGTTTATTATTGACCAAGAAAACAT
>JBAXHR010000180.1:0-2053 GCA_037138835.1 Candidatus Moraniibacteriota bacterium
TGTATGATTATATGTTTAAATGTTTGTATGTTTGAATGAATTTGTTTTGCGCATTTGCGCTGATTGCGGTAAAATGAAACTATGATAAAAATACTCAACAACAAAAATAAAATTGATCACACAAATGCAATAGCAACAGACAAATTGTTGCAAAAAATGCGTGGGCAATCCGAGGAGGAGCGAGCTTCGCAAATAGCTAGGGTATATAATTTGCCCTATGTAGATTTGAATATTTTTCCGATTGGTTCGGAAAGCCTGAATGTCATTAGTGAGGCAGATTCGCTCAAATATCAAATCGCAGTTTTTCAAAAAGCCGGCAAAGAAATTAGTGTTGGCTTGACTGCTCCAGACAATGAAGAGATGTTGGCGTTTTTGGAAAATTTCAAAAAAGAAAATGGTTGGAGCATGAAATTTTATGTCATCTCGCCTTCTTCCTTGGCAAAAGTCTGGAAAAGATACAAGGAAGTTCCAATGCTTGAAAATTTGGAAGCGATGCAAATTTCCCTCAGCGGGGCTGATTTGGAAAGCTTTGAGGCAGAATTTGGCAGCTTGCTGGATTTGAAAAAACGCATCAGTGAAATCCCAACTACTCAAGTCATTTCTATCATTATGGCAGGAGCCGTGAAAATGAAAGCTAGTGACATTCATTTTGAACCACAAGAGAGTGAAGCCCGCATGCGTTTTCGCGTCGATGGCGTGTTGCAAGACATTGGTGGTTTCCCGATGGAAGTTTATCGTTTTCTTTTGTCGCGTTTGAAAATGATGGCGAAAATGAAAATCAATGTCCGAGATATTGCTCAAGATGGCCATTTTTCAGTGGAAATTGAGGGTGGCAAAATTAATGTGCGTACCAATATCATTCCGGGCAATCACGGCGAATCAGTAGTGATGCGCCTTTTGAGTCAAGCAGACACCCTGCTTTCAGTGGAGGATTTGGGATTGCGCGGATTGGCTTTTGAGCAGGTGCAGCGAGAAATTGCCAAGCCACATGGGATGGTTTTGACCACAGGGCCAACTGGCAGTGGCAAAACCACCACTCTTTATGCGTTGGTGAATAAATTAAATGTCCAAGGTGTTAAAATTATTACGATTGAAGATCCGATTGAATATGAAATTAAAAATATTTCGCAAACTCAAGTTGCCAGAGATCGCAACTATACTTTCGCAGAGGGTCTGCGAGCAATTGTGCGTCAAGATCCCGATGTGATTTTGGTAGGCGAAATCCGTGACGAGGAAACTTCAGACATCGCGATTAACGCAGCCCTGACAGGGCATTTAGTGCTTTCAACTCTCCATACTAATAATGCGCCTGCCTCCATTCCGCGTTTCATTGAATTGGGAGTCAAGTCAACTTTGATCGCGCCATCAGTCAATGCTTTCATCGCTCAACGCTTGGTGCGCAAACTTTGCAAGCATTGCAAAGAAGGTTATGCTCCAGCCAAGGAAACTATTGATTCAATCAAAAAAGTGCTTTCAATTATTTCTCCCAAGGCAAAAATTGAAATTCCAAAAGACATTGAAACTCTTTATCGCCCGGTGGGATGCGAAAGGTGTCATCATTTGGGGTTCCGCGGACGCATGGGAATTTTTGAAGTGCTGACAATTAATGAAGAAATTGAAAAATTGATTTTGGAAATGGGCAGTGAGCGTGAAATCACCCAAGCAGCACTGGAAGCAGGCATGATCACAATGGCACAAGATGGGATTCTGAAAGCGCTAGAAGGACTGACTTCAATGGAAGAGGTTTGGCGCGCCACAGGACAAACGGAATTTTTGGAAGATATTTATGAAAAACTGATGGAATCTTCACTTTCACGCTCAGTGGATGTGACGCCTGCAGATTTGGAAATTGTGCTGGAAAATATGACTTCGCTGGAAACGCTTGGTAATTTGATCAAAAGCGCCAATCAAAAAGACATCGCTAAATATCTTTTTGCCAGCAGTTTACTACTTAATGTGGGTGATATCCACCTCGAACCCGAAGAAAAAGATGTCAAAATTCGTTTTCGGATTGACGGCATTTTACAAACTGTGGCAGTGGTGCCCCTTAACG
>JBAXHR010000181.1:0-2025 GCA_037138835.1 Candidatus Moraniibacteriota bacterium
TGCTGTGCTCTGGATTGCCACGAATTTTCGAGTACAAAAATCCTCGCAATGACGGATAATGATATGAAAAAAAATGATTTAGCAAAAAAATTTTTGGCTGGGCAAATTGGCGTTTTGGCAACGGACACGCTGTATGGCGTGCTGGGCAGCGCTTTGCGCAAGGAAACAGTTGAGCGCATCTACGGCCTGCGCCAGCGCGATTTGCAAAAACCGATGATCATTTTGATTTCTTCAATCGCAGACTTGGAACTTTTTGAAATCAAGCTCAGCGATTTGCAAAAAAAGAAACTACAAGAACTTTGGCCGGCACCCGTCAGTGTGATTTTGCAATGTGAAAATGAGAAATTTGCTTATCTGCATCGAGGCGTGGGTTCCTTGGCTTTCCGCTTGCCAGCCAATGTGCAGTTGCAAAAAATATTGAAAATTTCTGGCCCGCTTGTGGCGCCCAGTGCCAATCTTTCCGGTCAGCCTCCCGCCCAAACCATCGCCCAAGCCCAAACATATTTTGGCGACCAAGTTGATTTTTATCTCGACGCCGGTTTCTTGCAATCCGAGCCTTCTACCCTTGTGAGGCTTTTGGAAAATGGGCAGGTGGAGATTTTGAGGGAGGGGAAGGGGAGGATGTAAAAAATATTTTTGGATGTGAAAAAAGCCTCTACCGCATGCGGGAGGCTTTTTCTTGGATCTGTTTTGCTATCCAGTTTTCTTCATTGTTACAATTTTTTCCATAGTTGTTATCGTGTCCATGTGTCGCGTCGTTGGATTTTTGAGAAATTCATCAATCAGCATTTTTGCTTGAGTAGACAGGGCTTCTTGATCACCTTCTTTATTTATAATCTGTATTGAACAAACATCATAACAATCTCTTTCCTGCATCTTTCTTTTTAATTCTTCGAAAGTTGCTTTCATTTTTGGAGTTACTTCCTCATTGAAAGTCAGATCAAATATCACGCTGTGTCTACCAGTTTCTTTCCATGTTTCTAAGGGGATGTGATTGCCGGATTTTCTCAGTTGCAATATCACAACCTTCACATGACTATCAATAAATTTTCTTTTCAGAATTTCTGTGTTAATTTTTAGCGTTCCGTCAGTAGCTGGTCTCACTGCAATCACGACTAAATTAGTTTTTCCATTTTTACCATTACTCATAAGGCAATCCCTAGTTAACATTATGGAAAGATATTATTTGTCAAGGTGCGTCGAAACTAAAACACGCAATTAAAAAGATACTCCGTTTGTGGTTTCCCGTCAAGACCAAGCGATCAAAAAAATGTGCAAGGCTGGAGTTCGACTCCGAATCGGAGTCGAACTCCGAAAGTTTTTTGGGGTGGGGAAATAAGGGGAAAAGAGAAATTTAAAAGGACTTCGCTTGATTTACGAAGTCCTTATTGTTGCTTGCAAATTTTTTTTATTCTTTTCCTATTTTATTAGGAGAGAGATGTCTGCTGACAATTAGTAATAATTCTTTTTTGATTACCAATGGTAGATTAATCTTTCCGCCAATTGGATATCTTAAATCTTCAATCTCACAATTACCAAATGGTTTTCTTTGTTCCAATCCATCGCCAACTATTACATTGTAAGACCTGTCTATTATAAGAATAGTCCTTCCTTTAAAGCGAGATATTCTTCTCGTTGGTACTTTTTTAATAACTTTAATTTGGATATTTTTCTTATATGGAAAAATTTCTCCATGTTCCGTCACCAAATTTTTTATTACCTTATTCTCACCAATGAAAATAATTATTCTTATCGACTCCTCATTTTCTTTGGGTGCGGTGATTGCTTCTGTAATCATCTTTAGGTTTCCCTGTTTTTATTTTCAAGAAAAATAAGATAAAAAATAAACTTCTATTTTCAAAGAAAGATTTGTCTAAAACACACTCTTATCTTTAACTTACCTTTTTTTCATTTCTTTGTCAAAATTCACAAAAAATCACAAAAATCAAGGTAGAAATTACGGGAAAAAGGGAGGGTGTAAAATACTTTGTGTAAATGGTACTATTAGGAAACTAATAAAATCAT
>JBAXHR010000182.1:0-1995 GCA_037138835.1 Candidatus Moraniibacteriota bacterium
TTGGAGGCTTAGCCTCTAACAGCGAAATCACCCAAGCTTTCAAAATTCAAAACGCCACCGTCAATCTTGATTCTGCTGGCAACGCCAATGTTTTCTTTGGCGACAAACAAGCCAAAAATCAAAATCCCGACTTTGTGATTCCAAGGCCATATTTGCTGGACAAAAACGCAGTCAGAAAAGATTTGGACTGGAAATTTGAAAAAACCACTAACCTGCTTTCGGTGACATTTGCAATGCCCAAAGAAAGTTTCCCAATTGCCCTTGATCCGTCAATTTTGAAAACCGACAAAGTTGTGGCGACTTTTTCAGGGAAGAAAATTTCAATGCATGCACCTGTGTGTGGAGATGTTGGATACACTGTCACTGATATCGATAGCAATGTTTACAACGCCGTTCTGATTGGCACCCAATGCTGGCTGAAAGAAAATATGATGACCACCAAATATCCCGATGGCACCAGCATTAATTGTGGAACCAATGCTTGTCTTGGAACTAATACTTGGAGTGGAGCTGATAATGGGTATTATGCCTACCCTCCCAACATTGGCAATACTGCAGAAGAATCGCTCGCTAATATCCAAACCAACAAACTTGGTTTCGTCTATCAATGGAGTGCAGTGATGAAAGGCTCTATCACCCCCGGAGCACAAGGCATCTGTCCGACCGGCTGGCATGTCCCGACACATGATGAATATACAACGCTCGAAAGAGCGGTCTGCACTTCAGGTACCTGTGTCACGGATTTCCCGTATGACATATCAACAATGGGTTGGCGAGGCATCAATGAAGGCTCGAAGCTTTCCCAATACACTTCGGGCGGAACAAATTCCTCAGGCTTCTCTGGTATCCTAGCTGGCAACCGCAATACCTTTGGTTCGTTCAGCAATCGCACATCGCTCGCCTTCTTCTGGTCTTCTTCTCCAATTGGAGGTACTGCGTGGTATCGGTATCTCAGTTCAGGCTACGCCTCGGTCTACCGTTTACAATTCCAAGGCGGACGGTTTTTCTGTTCGCTGCCTGAAGAACTGATCCTGCGTAGCAGGATTGTATTCGACTCTTTTGTATTCCATTCGACTCTTAATTTTGAGGCTTTAGCCTAAAAATTTTCAATTCAAAATCTATGGCTACATACGACAATTTGCCTGTTTTCAAAACTAGTTATGATTTACTGTTAGAACTTTTTCAAACGGCTAATAATTTTTCCCGTGATTACAAGCATACCCTAGGCGAAGAAATAAAGAAAGAAACAATCTCGATGATGCTTTGCATTTATCGTGCCAATAAAAGTTTTTCCACCAGAAAAAATCAAATTGAACAAGCCAGAGAGAAAATTGAAACCATCCGAGTGATGTTGAGAATTTTGAAAGATTTGAAACAATTGAATCTGAAAAAATTCATCAGTCTTAATGAAAAGATTGAATCTGTGTCAAAACAACTTGTTCTTTGGGAAAATAGTTGCAAAAAATAATCTTCATAAATAATACTGAATCAATTAAATTACAAGGGATTTATTTGATTTCGTATAAAAAGGCTAGAGCTGTCTTTTGCTAAGGTGAAAGCAGGAGTGCCTAGAAATCAGTTCAATAGCCCCCTTGTTTTGAAGCAAGGAATATCATTTGCAAATTGCAGATGCTTTAGGTGATTTTTCGAAATTGCCCGAGGAATTTAGTGGTTATTTTAGCGCTAGCTGGCAACCGCAATACCAATGGTTCGTTCAACAATCGCACATCGAACGCCAACTTCTGGTCTTCTTCTCCAAATGGAGGTAATGCGTGGAATCGGAATCTCAATTCAGGCAACGCCTCGGTCAACCGTAACAACAATTCCAAGGCGAACGGTTTTTCTGTTCGCTGCCTTTAGCACTGATTTGAATCAAAAAACGGGTTCAATTTTTTTAAAGCTGAACCCTTATTGATTTTTTGAAATTTGAAAAATAGAGATTTGCATAATACTAAATTATTAATGGAGCGTAACTCCCATAAAATTATGCATGAT
>JBAXHR010000183.1:0-1896 GCA_037138835.1 Candidatus Moraniibacteriota bacterium
TTCAGGATCTCGATTACAGGAAACTAACTTAGACAAAGTAAGTAGATTCTGAAACCTGCCTACCGGACAGGCAGGCAAGTTCAGAATGACAAAATGAGTTTGCCCCAGCAACAAGCACGTGCGGGAGATTTTCACCCAAAGGGTGATCATCCTCTGGATGACTTTTGTAACTTTTCTATTTTCAAGCGAAACGAGAGTAGTAAAAAATTTATTTTTTACTACCGAGCGAGCGAAGAAAATATGTACTCATATTAAAAGAAAAGTTAGCCTAGATTTACTTTGTCAGCAAATAAAACACAATTTGCCCAAACGAAATCCCGGCGTCACCGCGGGGGATTTTTTGATTGAGATAAAATTCTTGATTTTCCAAAACTGCCGAAATTATTTTGTTGTTCATTATTCCGCCAGAAGCAAAAAAAGCAGTAACTGGTAATGGGTGATCAGCAACTTCCATCTCCTGATGACTGATTACTGATGACTGATTACTAATCTTGATGATTTCCATCAGTCCATCGGCAATATATTTTTGCGCGGTGGCGGCAAGGCGTTTTTTGTCTTTGTGTAAATTTTCAAGAAGATATTCAAATAAAGGTGTTGTTTCTAGGATATATTCGACAGCTGATTTCTTGTCATTTGGATTTTGAGCTTTATTAGGATTTAGGATTTTGATTTTAGGATTTATGTCTAGGTATGGTTTGGTGGAATTTTCCTCCAGCAGTTTGACGGGCTGATGTTTGCTGAGTCTTTCATTTTTGGAAAAACCAAGCAAGACTGAAACTGCGTCCAGCACTCGAGCGGTGCTGGATGTTTCCACGCAGTTGAAATTCTGCTCAAGCTGGTTCCAGAGCACTTCAAATTCACTTCTGGAATAATATTTTTTTATATAGCTAAAAATTATGTTTTTCTTCTTTTCAATATTTATATTTATGTCATTCCCGTGAAAACGGGAATCCAGGCCCGTGTTTATTTCGTGAGACTTACTGGATTCCGGATCAAGTCCGGAATGACACGGTGGGAATTTTTTTGCGGCATTAGAAATTTTAAATAATATTGCAATCAGCATTCTCGCTGGCTCTTGAATTGCCAGCTCGCCTCCCAACAAAATTTGATTTTCTAAATGCCCAATCCTTGTGATTTGTAATTTTGAATTTTGAACTCGTTTGGTGTTTGATGTTTGGTTATTGGTTATTGCAAAAACTTCTCCTCCCCAAATTTTTTCATCTTCTCCCAAGCCTGTTCCGTCACAAGCAACCCCGAAAATTGTATTTTGTATACTACTTTTTGTCATCGCGAGGATTTTTGTACTCGAAAATCCGTGGCGATCCAGGGCTTGGCAACGATCTGGATTGCTTCGGATGATCCGCCAACTGGCGGACTCGCAATGACAAGGTTGGTTTGTGCTTTGTATTTTGGTTATTGGTGAATGTTTTATGTTCCATGCTCCATGTTCTATAATACGGTCTCCGATGGCGGAGAAAATGTGGGCGAGGAGATGTTGGACGGGGAGATATTGGGCGGTGTATTTTTTGGAAAGTTGTTGGGCAAGTTTGGTGCTTTGAAAAAGTGGGTGCAGGTCGCTAAGGATGATATCGGGTTTGCAATTATTGTCTTTCAGAAATTTCTTCAGGGCGCTTTGAAAATGCAAAAAATTGTTTTCGACTGCCAAATCACCAAAATCTTCGGAGCAGTGCAGGCGGTTATTTTCCCATAGCGAAAAGTTTCCTGCCGATTCGGCGCCGAGAGCGAGGATGGTTTTTTTGCTATTGAACGGGAATTTGTATTCTTGCATAAGAGTGGTGAATTTTTGGAGGCTAAGCCTCCTATAGGAGGCTTAGCCTCCAAAAAATTTCAGGATCTGATTATATTGTAGCATTGGAACCGGATTTTGTGCTATAA
>JBAXHR010000184.1:0-1883 GCA_037138835.1 Candidatus Moraniibacteriota bacterium
CCTAGTGGAAGTTGCTTACCATCGATTTCCAAAAAGCCAATCGGAAAAGAAATCGCCGGCACGCCTGCCAAGTTCACCGAAATCGTGAAAATGTCAGACAAATACATTTTCAGCGGATCGGTAGTTTTCTCACCAAACTTAAAGGCCACTTCAGGACAAGTTGGGCAATAAATCAAGTCCACCTCGGCAAACGCTTTTTCAAAATCTCGCCGAATCAGCGCCCGCACTTTTTGCGCTTTGACATAGTAGGCATCGTAGTATCCAGCGCTGAGCGCATAAGTGCCCAACATAATTCGCCTTTTGACTTCATCGCCAAAACCAAGTTTGCGGGTGTCCAAATAAGTTTCCAACAAATTCTTCGGCAACGGATTTGTTTTTTCATTTGACTCTAATTCAGTTTTCGATTCAGCCAAATCATTGACTTGCGCACCAAACCTAATCCCATCAAATTTCGCCAAATTGGAACTGACTTCGCTGGTCATCAAAATATAATAAACTGGCAAAGCATACTGACTGTGGGGCAAACTAATTTCTCGCACCTGCGCGCCCAAGGCCTTGAATTTTTCCACCGACTTTTGAAAAATTTCCAAAATTTCGCCTTCCAAATTTTCCACATATTCCTTAGGAATGCCAATCACCTTGCCCGTGATGTCACCTGTCAGATAATCTTCATATTTTTTGTCGCCGCTTTGCGCGCTGGTGGCGTCATGCAAATCTTGTCCTGCAATTGCCGAAAGCACAATCGCTGCATCTTCCACCGTTTTGGCAAACGGTCCAATTTGATCCAAGCTTGACGCCATCGCAATTGCGCCATAGCGCGAAACCCGTCCATAAGTAGGCTTGAGTCCCACCACCCCACAAAAAGATGCGGGCTGACGAATTGAACCGCCTGTATCCGTGCCCAATGACCACACTGCTTGCCCAGATGCCACGGCAGCCGCACTGCCACCCGAAGAACCACCAGGCACGCGACTGATGTCCAGCGGATTTTTGGTTTTCTGATAAGCACTATTTTCCGTTGAAGAACCCATTGCAAATTCATCTTGATTGGCTTTGCCCAAAATCACGGCTCCTTGCTCTTTCAATTTCTTGATTACTGTTGCGTCAAAAGGCGCAACATAGTTGTCCAAAATTTTTGAACCCGCCGTCGTGCGATAACCTTCCACACAAATCATATCTTTGATTGCCCCAGGAATTCCCTCCAGCAAATTTATTTCCTCACCCTTGGCAATTTTCTCATCCACCATTTTTGCTTGCGCAAAAGCCAGCTCTTTCGTCAAAGTCAAAAAAGCCCCGATTTCCCCATCAGTTTTTTCAATCACCGCAAAATGCTCCTGCGCTAACTTAAGCGCCGTAATTTCTTTGTTGATTAATTTGTTGTGTAAATCTCGAATCATGGAACATACAACATAGAACATGGAACAAAAATTCCACTGCCATATGTCAATCAATTTAAATGAAAAAAATTATCAGAATGTCATCCTGAGCGAAGCGACGACACCCAAAGTGTCGAAGCGTAGTCGAAGGATCTGAGCCCAGATCTTTCGACTTCGTTTCTCTGCTTGGGGCAGAGAAACTACGCTCAAGATGACACGAGGGGGGGGTGGTAATTATTAAAGCACTGATTTCACTTTCACAAATCCATCCCGCACCTCCGGCACATTTTTCAAAATCGCTGCCTTGCCAAGGTCGCCGAAATCTTCTCGCAAGTCGGCGCGGAAAACATTTTGCATTCCCGTGATATGCCCAATCGGCTCAATTCCAGATACATCAACTTCGTCCAATTTTTTGAAATAATCCAAAATCTCCGACAAGTCCTGTCGATATTTTTCGCCGTCACCCTCCCTCAATCCAATCCTTGCCAGCATCGCAATATGTTGTAT
>JBAXHR010000185.1:0-1833 GCA_037138835.1 Candidatus Moraniibacteriota bacterium
ATGGAGGCTCGACCTCCAACGATTATCTACCACTAATTAAGTTACTTTAGTATAATAACAAATAGGATGATTTCATTTTGTCATTCCAGACTTGCCTGTTCGCCTTTGGAGGAATTCAGAATCCCGAACTAAAAAGTGCTAAACTTACTACAACGAAGATGCTGAACCAAGTTCAGCATGACACACAGACTTAATTATTCGATTTAATGTGAGGATGGAATCATGAAACAACGCTTCAAAATCTTTTTTAAATATGCCTGTAAAATCGGGCTTTATTTTTTTGCTTTGATCGGGATTATCCTGATGGCGGGTTTTTTTGCGGTGCGTTGGCATTGGACAGATGTGCGCGGAGCGGTGGATGCTAACAGTGATAAATTTGAAAAAGTTTCCCGGATAGAAATTCAACCAGCGGTAAGCAGTGAAAATTTGGCGGAAGATTTGAATTTGCAAAGCTCGCAGTTGGCCGCGGAAAAGGTCAAAAAATCTCAACATTATTGCGCTATTGAAGTGATTGGTGAATATGCCCCAGCGACTGCTGCGAAAATTGTGCAAGTTTATCAGCAAACAGCTTCGGAAGTGTTGGCTGATAAAATGATTTTGGCAGCGAGCTTGCGGGTGGAGGAAAAAAATGGTCAAGATGCTTTTCTTGGTTGCAAGAAAGATAACCTGCAGGTGGATGACGAAGTTATTGCTGAGAAATATGCCAAGGCTGACGGTCAAACGATTTTTCCCTGGATGCAAAATGAGGAATGGGCGACTATCAAAACGGCGATTGTTAAAGATAAGGATTTGATTGACAAGGCCGCGGCAATTGCGCAAATTGAGCCACGCTTGGTGGTAGCAGCAACAATCGTGGAACAAGTGCGCTTGTTCAATTCTCAGCGGGAACTTTTCAAAAAATTTTTTGAGCCACTAAAAATCCTTGGCAACTCCAATAAGATTTCTTTTGGAGTTATGGGCATCAAGGAAAACACGGCCATTCAAACTGAGGAGCATTTGAAGGATCCTGCTTCACCTTATTATTTGGGGTCGCAATTTGAAGGAGCATTGGATTTTGACTCGCAAGAGGATGTGGCGGGGCAACGCTTTGCTCGTTTGACGGATGAAAAAAATCATTATTATTCTTATCTTTATGGTGCGCTTTATCTTAAAGAAATGATGGTGCAATGGGGAAAAGCTGGTTTTGACATCAAATACAGACCGGAAATTGTGGGCACGCTTTTCAATGTGGGCTTTCCGCAGTCGCATCCAAATGCCAATCCCAAGGTTGGCGGCAGCAATATTGAGGTTGATGGGACGAAATACACTTTTGGCTCATTGGCTTATGAGTTTTATTATTCCGGTGAACTGCTGGAAGCTTTTCCGTTTGTGACGCAGTAGGTTTTTTGGTTATACTAAATCAAATAAATTAGTACCACCTTGGCGAAATAGCATTGACTTAATTGATTCCGTATAAGACTGAAAACGATAAAACACACTTGGTAGGCATGTTTTATCCGATATAATGGGTTTACGAGATTAAATTGTGCCGAATTAACCTTAAAAAAACCGTTTCCCAAGCGGTCGCGTCTATGACGGTCTTTTTGTTTTTTTGTGCATGCTTTCATATATCCATTTATGGAAGTATTGTTTTTTGGGTTGTTACCTTTCTTCTTTTGGTTCGTTGTAACAATGAGAAGAAGCTTGAAAGCGTCAAAAAACAGCCAAAATTGGCGGAATTTGAAGCTTTTGAAGAAAGCTTAAATGGTGGTATAATGAGAATGTAATTTGCTTCGGAGCTTAGGCACCACACAAAATTAACTTTTCAAAATAGATATTTTCCTGTATAATATA
>JBAXHR010000186.1:0-1830 GCA_037138835.1 Candidatus Moraniibacteriota bacterium
AAAAAACTATGTTTTTCTCAAGTGCAAGTTTCGATTTGAAAGTTATAATTTTTATGTTGTGTATTGTGCTTGTTGTCTCTGTTTTTACCTATTTAATATCAAAAAAAATTTTAGCCACACTTTTTGTGTTATCTGCTTTTAGCAATTTATCTATTTATTTAAATTCTGGTTCTGAGCTTTTTGATGTTTATAGAATTAAATGGATTGTCATTTTTACTAATCACTATTGGCCATACCTCAACCTTTTTATCTTCGCCTTACTAATCTTTAACTATTTCAAGCACCGCAATGTGCAGAAGAAAAAAAACTAAATTTCTTTTTGCATTTTTATTTGCAACTTTTCTTGCGCTTGCGACATTTCACTGTGGTAATTTCTTTTCAATTTTCAAGGCCAAGGCCGACAATCCTTTTGACTATTTCGATGCTGAAGGTTATGAATACATTGATGGAGGCGAGGTTGTGTGGGGCAAGGGAGAACATATTATTGAAAAAGGTCTCTTTATTCAAAATGGAGGCACCCTGAAACTTGACGCAGGTGCCAAGGTTTTGTTTCGCAATAGCGCTGATACTCGGGTCGCTATTTTTTTATGGGGCGGAAAAATCATTGCCCTTGGCACGCAAGCCGAGCGAGTTACTTTTTCTTCAACCATCACTGACGGAATTTTTAGCTTATCTTTTGAGCCAGATGAGGATAGCGAACCCTCATTTTTCAGATACACTGACTTTATCGGTACCAAGATAAATGGCGAGCCAGAAATTTATCGAGATCCATCAGTGGATGCTAGTTCAGCAAATACTATTGTCAATCTTTTTAACTACAAGAGGGGCAAAGTGCATATCGAGAATTCAACCTTCCAAAATAAAGGTGTATCTGTTGATTCGCGCATTAGTGAAAATCATAATCCAACTGGCTTTATTGAAATTGTTAATTCCAATTTTGAATTGGAAAATTATGCCGTAGCTATTAGTTCCAAGCTAACCTGCGAACAGCTTTCAGCTATTGATTGCAAGAAGCGAGTTTTTTTGAAAAACAACTGGTATGGTGGTAGTGCTGGCCCTAGGGAAGCTCCAGATTATACACTCGGAAATGAAAGAATTTATGGCACTTATTATTTGGCTAGCTTCAAAAGAAAAAAACTCATTAGCGACCCTGCAATAATCGTCCCAGGGATTATGGGCTCAGCCAAAATTGGATTGGAGTGGGAGCTTGATCCAATTTTGCATACTTATGACAATCTGGTGAATTCTTTGGAGAAAAATGGCTACGAAGCAGGTGTGAATCTTTTTGGTTTTGGTTATAATTGGGAAAACAACAATGGAACCAGCGCTCATTATTTGCAAAGCAGGATTGAAGGAATTATTGCAGATACCAGAGTCTCCAAAGTTGATGTGGTGGCTCATTCAATGGGCGGACTTGTAGCAAGAGCCTATATTGAAGATTTGAATAGTATTGATTATGAAAACACTATTGATCAATTGATTACACTAGGAACACCTAATGCTGGAGCGCCAAAAACTTATTTACATTGGGAAGCAGGAGAAGGATTTTTTTCAGTTTCTGATCAATTCACCAAATATCATTTTCAACAAGAAGCCAAGCATAGCGGATATGATGATTTATTTCGGTACATTCAAGAAAAAGTTCCCTCTGTGCAAGAATTACTTCCTATTTCCAATTACCTTATCAATGCTCAAAATGGTAGCATGAAAAATTATCCCAATGATTATCCACGCAACTCTTTTCTGGAAGAATTGAATTTGGATTCCAATCTGGAGAAAATGCAAAAAGTTAATTACATTAATATTATTGGAAAATTAAGTAGCAATAAT
>JBAXHR010000187.1:0-1822 GCA_037138835.1 Candidatus Moraniibacteriota bacterium
CACAAATTGTTTGTGAAAAATTCCCGCCAAAATCAAAGGATCAATTTCGTGCTGATTTTTTTTCAAAAAAACAAAAAGTTCCTGCAACATTGGCACAACATCTTGCTGATCAGGTGGCCAATAAATTGTTTTTCTAAGTGTGGGACTATTGACGAAAACCGGTTCTCTGCGAAGATGACCCCAATTGTATTTTCCAATTATCCCTGCCGTGACTGTTTTTTGGATATTTTCCAAAAAACTTATCTCTAGGAAAATTTCCTTTGATTTGATGCCTTTCTCCAAATCAAGCAAAGCACTGTTGTAGTTGAGAACTTCTTTTTCGGAATCGCGAATGTGCGCTGGTTTATTTTTGAGAATTCTTTTGACATCTGTCAGGGGCAAAGGATTGCCTTCGATGCTAGTTGAGCAGTAAGCTGAAATTTCACGCGCCCGCTTTTCCATTTCCAAAAGCACCACCTTTGACAATTTGTGGCTGTTGAGCTTTGTCACTATTTCGGCAATTCTTTTTATATTGCCTAGAAGCTTGTTAGTTATGGAATATTTTGGCTCAAACATAGCTTTTTATGTTTATCACTTATAGACTTAGTATAGACGATAATTGGACGATTGTCAAGACCACCCGCCGAAACTGAAAGTTTCAATCATCCTTCTTTTGGGCATCAAATTTGAAATATGGATGTTGATAAGCCGTAGCCGAAAAAAATATTTTTCCACCTTAAGGCTACCACCAAAAAAACTCACAAAATCAACCGGCAATTTTTCACAAAAGGCTTAGTTCATCCTCAGTTGGCAAATATTTTTGAACTTCAGCTGGAAGATCAGCAAAGAGCTGATATTGTGCTACGCCAGCTGGTTTGCCATTGCCAGCCAAGGCATATTCCACCACAGTGTTATTCTTGTTTTTACAAATCAGCAGTCCGATTGTTTCGCCATCTTGCTGATTTTTCACATCCCGATCAATCGCTGTTAGATAAAATCCCAACTGACCAACATATTCCGGTTTAAATTCAGTAGTTTTCAATTCTACCACCACGAACCTATTCAAAAGATAATTATAAAAAAGCAGATCCACAAAGAACTCTTGCCCACCGACGGTGAGTTTGAATTGTTTTCCTGCAAAAGCAAAGCCTTTGCCAAGCTCCAGCATAAAATTTGTCATATTTTCAATCAACGCTTGCTCCAAATCTCGCTCTTTTGATTCTGCGTCTAATCCGAGAAAATCCAAAACATAACTTTCTTTAAAAGCCTCCTGAATCAAGGCGACTTCTTGAGCTTCTACTGTTGCCTTGAAATTGCTGATAATTTTTCCTTGTCGCTGAAACAGCCTTAAGTCAATTTGATGATCCAGCATAACTCGCGACCAAGAATTTTCAATGGTTTTTCTGACATAAAATTCCGCCTCCGCATAATTTTTTATCTTGTCCAAAATAAGCCGAATATGACCCCAGGGAATTTGTGCCACAAGCTGTGGCACTTTTTCAACGCCACCGAAAAAAATGTAAAGCTTGCGCATGTAGTTCAGATTTCTGCGTGAAAATCCGCTCAAGTCAGGAAATGCAAGCTTGAGATCTATTTCAATTTGTCCAATCAAATCTTCACCCCAATTGGAATTTTCCTGTTTTTGGACAATTTGTTTCCCAATTTTGTAGTATAGTCCAACCAATTCGCTGTTCACGCTTCGAATCGCTCTGCTTCGGGCTTGTTGGATGCTTTGCTTGATTTGCGTGATAAGGGTGCGATAATCCTGGGTTGCCAAAAATTCTTTTGCCATATGTTTGTTTTTAACTTGTTATAATGATATTTTATCATCATAACCAAAACC
>JBAXHR010000188.1:0-1821 GCA_037138835.1 Candidatus Moraniibacteriota bacterium
CGAATATCCTAGCATTTTGGGCGAAATCAAATTTTTGAGCGGTTTTGCGAGCGAAGTTCGCGGCGGGGTGATTGATGGTCGTTTTGTGATTTCCCTGGAAGAACCTTTTGAAAATATCAGCGAAACGAAAATCGATGTGCGCGTTTCCATTATTTTGGGAGGTTATGGCGAAACCGTGGTAATGCGCGTGCTGAACAAATCCACCATCAATTTGGATTTGGAAAAATTGGGAATTAGAAAACAGAATTTGGAAAAAATCTTGCTTCAAACCAAAAAACCGCACGGCGTTTTTCTCAACACAGGTCCCACTGGTTCTGGCAAAACCACCACGCTGTATAGCATTTTGAAAGTTTTGAACAATTCCGAAGTGAAAATAATCAGCGTGGAAGACCCAATTGAATATCAACTGGAAGGAATTTTGCAAACGCCAGTCAATGAAAAAGAGGGTTATACTTTTGCTACTGCTCTCAAATCCTTGTTGCGTCAAAATCCAGACATCATGATGATTGGGGAGATTCGTGATGAAGAAACTGCCAATTTGGCAGTGCAGGCCGCACTCACTGGTCACTCAATTCTTTCGACGCTACACACCAACGATGCAGCTGGTTCGATTGCGCGCTTGGCAAATATGGGCGTGCACGCCGATGATCTTGCAACCGCCATCAACGCTTTGATGGCGCAGCGTTTGGTGCGCAAACTTTGCGATTGCAAAGAAAAGCGCCCAACTACGGCCGAAGAAAAAAACAGACTTGAAAAAGTTTTGCAAGTCATTTCGACCAAAGCGGGCGTGACCGTGCCTAGCGTGGATTTTCTCTTTGAGCCCAAGGGCTGCGACAAATGCAAACAACTTGGCTACAAAGGTCGCACCACGATTAGTGAAGTGTTGGTGATGGATCGCGAAATTGAAGAGTTGATTTTGCAAAGCGCTTCTGTTTCGCAACTCCGTGACAAAGCCATTGAAAACGGCATGCTCACCATGGAGCAAGATGGGATGCTCAAAGTTTTGGAAGGTGAAACGACACTGGAGGAAGTGGAGAGAGTAGTTTAAAAAGTTTTCTTCCATATCTTCTTCTCCATTTAGGAGAAGATGCCCGTAGGGTAGATGAGGGCAAGTATGAAAATTGTTACATTGTTACATTGCTAAATTGTTGAAAAAATCTTTTAGAAATAAAAAACAGGACATTTGAAAAGTCCTGTTTTTGTTTTAAGTCTTTTGATGCTATTTTTCAATTAAGACTTTTTCTCTTTCATTGTCTCCACTGTCTAAATCTTTCCAGACAGCTTGCTTGCAGGCTACAAAAGAGGCAAATTCATGGCAAAAGATATGAAAACTTGCTTGTTCCTCTCCATCTTCTTTGTATTTTTCATCAATAAAAAATTTAATTTCTGACATAGTTTCTTCATTCGGGTGCTGTCCAATGTCAGTTAGGATTGTTGATAAATTTTTGAGATTTTCTTCAAACTGTTTATGCCAAAATACTTGGTCATTTGTCCAACTAGTGAGCCATTCTTCATTACCAGCTTTTGAAATATCAAAACTAACGATGCAATCAGCGAAACATTTGGCACTTTCAAGAATGTTAATTTTAATATCGGTATATTTATTATTGGGGATTATTAAATCTAACCATTCAAAAAATTTTGTTAAAGCAATGTATTTTTTTGAGAAATTTCCTGATAATAAGTCTTTATTTTTTTGTAAACCGTCAGCGAGATGCTGATATTTTTCCATTCTTTCTTTTTCCGAAAGTTCAAAGGGATGCGGATCAGGGATGATGGCTTCCGTATGATGTTCAGAGCTATAGCATTCGTGCATATATT
>JBAXHR010000189.1:0-1792 GCA_037138835.1 Candidatus Moraniibacteriota bacterium
CTTTTTGCCGGATCAAGCGCTACAAAAACAACTAACGCTAAAACCGCAATAATCACAATCACAATCAAAAGTTCAATCAAAGTGAAGCCTTTTTTCATGTTCTTCATATTTTTTATTTTTAATTAAAATTTATTATTTTTTTTGTTTAATTACATCGACCTTTTTTATGTAATTTATCTCGAAACTTTTCAAAATACTTCTCAAGCATATTTTAGAACATTTTTTTTCATTCGCAAAATAAATCGGCGCGCATAATTTCAGAATATGTCTTTTTGGTTTTTTGTTTTTTATTTTTCATAAGTTTATCATACCACCCAACCAAAAATCGTCAAAGCCTAATGTTTCAGTTTTTGTTCATAAAATTATCAATATGCAAAACATATTCTCCGAATTGAGAGACCCCGCTCTTGATATCATTGATCAGCTTTTCTGTATCAATATCTTCATAATCATGCACAATTTTGTTTCGAAGCCCAGCTACGGGTGAAAATCTAGTAACAAATTCCGACGGCAAAATTTCAGCCTTTTCGAGGATGAAAAAAGTATCCGTGGCATCCTCTGGCGCACGCAAATCTTTTTGTGAAATTATATGAGTATTGATGTCTACGATAGTATCCACCATCAACTGAAAATTCCGCTCCACTGTTCTCAACTTGGTATAGTCAGCAAGAATTTCATGTGCCTGAAAAGCCAAGATTGTTTGCAATTCTTCAATGTACACCTCCATTTTATTAATCTTTCTTTTGACTAGTTCTTTATTTAGCATATAGTTTTTTAAGTTGTTGAATTTTTTTGGCATATTTTTGGAGCTGAAACTCAAAAAATGGCCTTGCTTCAAAGTAAGCTTGGGTTGCCCGCAAATAAAATTTTGCATAAGCACCATCTTCTTCAAACAAAATTTTGTTGTTTCTCACGATTTCCCTGAGCAAAAATGGTGAGGCTTTTGCGAGGTCAACATCTTCAATTTTTGAATTTTTGACCAATTTTGCAAGATCTTGGTCCAAGACACTTCTTTCCAAATAAGTCAGCTCTTTCTTGCTCAAAAATCCAAAGTCATAATCACTGAGACAATGAGTTTTTCCGCTGGCTTGCGAACCAAAAACCAGCAACAATTTCAAATTGTGCCTCTGGGCAATTTCTTCAATTTGTTTTTTGTCCAATTCTTGCATATTTCTATTTTACCCCAAAAATCAAAATTGCGCCAATTTTTTGCTCAAATTTTTTTGTCAAAAAAATTCCCCACCAAAAAAGCAGGCAGTGCCTGCTTTTTTTGAATTTGAAACTGTGCCATTCAAGGACGGTCATTGGTGGAGTTTCCGATTACATCAACCTTTTTTATGTAATTTATCTCGAAACTTCTCAAAATACCACATTTTAAAACCCAACTTAATTATATGCAACTTCCCGTAGCAATATCACATGTAAATGTCCCTACCGTTACACCACAGTTAACAACAAATGTGGTAGCCGCGGCTGCAATTGCATTATAAGTGCAGCCCTTTGTCGAGCCATTATTTATTGCTGGGTACAAAGTTTCGGTAGATCCGTTAACAGTGCAAGCAGTAACACCGCCACTGCTACCAGCAGCCAATAAGCTTAATGGAGCCCCAGCTGCGTTACATTCTGCAAGATATGGCATACCACTCTTTACTGCTTGTAGCGCAGCTGATTTTCTAGCTTTATCCCTACCAGTATTAGTGCTTACCAAAATAACTCCCGCCAAAATCCCAATGATTGCAATCACAATCAAAAGTTCAATCAGAGTGAAGCCTTGTCTCTTCGACAAGTAAAC
>JBAXHR010000190.1:0-1600 GCA_037138835.1 Candidatus Moraniibacteriota bacterium
TGGGTCAGGGGAAGCAAGGCTGTAATTTCGAAAAACACGGTCTATTCTTTGAATTGGTTTCCAATTGGGGGGTTTGTAAAAATTAAAGGTGAAGATGGCGATGGAAAAAAAGAGCAAGACAGCTTTTCATCCAAGCCTGCTTGGGCGCGCGTTTTGGTTTTGGCGGCGGGAGTCCTGATGAATTTCTTTTTTGCTTGGCTGCTACTTTCGGCAACTTTTATGTTGGGCAGTTATCAAGATGTGACCAATCAGAAAGTGAATGGAGCCAAGGTTTTGGTGCAAAGTGTGGAGGAAAATTCTCCAGCTCAAAAAATGGGCTTGCAGGCGGGGGATATTTTGCTGGGCAATGAAACTGAAAAATTCGCAACAGTTGAAAATATGCAGGCTTATGTCAACGCTAATAAAGGCAGTGAAATTTTGCTGAAAGTGCAAAGAGGGAAAAGTGAGATTCAACTCGCGGGCACTCCGCGTCAGCAAGTGTCAGAAGGGCAAGGGGCGTTGGGAATTTCCAGTTTGAGTGAGGTGGTGATGAAAAGATTTTCTTTTTTTGAAGCGTTGCAAGAAGGCTGGTTTGAGATTGGAGCAATCATCTTGTTGATGTTGGAAACTTTTGGAAGGCTTTTTTCTGGCAATCGAGCAGGCTTGACGGTGACAGGGGTAGTGGGGATTGCTTCTTATACAGGACAAATTATTCCACTTGGTTTTTCTTTCTTGCTTCGTTTTATGGCAATTTTGAGCATCAATCTTGGAGTGGTAAATGCTTTGCCTTTTCCGGCTTTGGACGGTGGTCGCATTTTGTTTATTTTGATTGAAAAAATCAAGGGTAGCGCTGTGCGCCAAGAAGTTGAACAATTTTTCCACACGGCAGGTTTTTTCATTTTGATATCTTTGATGATTGTGGTGACATATTTTGATTTGGTCAGAATGGATATTTTCGGCAAAATTAGAGGGCTTTTCTAAGCCTTTTTGCGGGGGTTGCGAACCATTGACAAATGATTGCTTTTCCTGTATCATTGCTTAGCTATTGAAAAATAGACTTGAATATCGCTATGGGGCGATGTTTTTAAATTATTAAAATCTAAATTAATGTTATGGTCAGATTAATTACCAGAGACGGGCTGAAAAAACTTAATGAGGAATTGGAAGATCGCAAAACTCGGCTTCGTCAGGAAATCGCCCAAGCAATCAAGGAAGCCAAGGAACAAGGTGATTTGAGTGAAAATGCGGAATATTCAGAAGCCAAATCTCAACAAAATGAAAATGAATCTCGCATTGGCGAGCTGGAAATGGTGGTGAAAAATTCGCAAGTGGTGGAAAAAGATGAACGCGTGAAGGGTGCGCAAATTGGTTCCGTGGTGAAAGTGAAATTAGCCAATAATGAAATGCAGTTTACAATTGTAGGTTCCAATGAAGCTGATCCTGTGAATTTCAAAATTTCCAATGAGTCACCACTTGGCAAGGCTTTTATGGGCAAGGACGCTGGGGATGATGCAAATGTGTTGACTCCCAAAGGAGATACAATGATTTACAAAATTTTGGAAGTAAAATAATACTAAGGTAACTTAATTAGTGGTAGATAATCGTTGGAGGTCGAGCCTCC
>JBAXHR010000191.1:0-1536 GCA_037138835.1 Candidatus Moraniibacteriota bacterium
CAAAGGCACTGTCCAATGATTTAGTGTTACGAAGCGTTTAATTCCCTTAATTTTCATGTCCACTAACAAATCTCGATAATGTTTGATTGCTTCTTGAGAAAATTTATTTTCTTCCGGTTCTATTTTTGACCATTCCAGAGAAATTCGATAAGCATTGCAATTTAAACTTTTTACTAAAGCATTATCCTCCTGAAAGCGATTCCAAGAATCACAAGCTATTCCAGAAAATTCTTTTGTCTTTCCTTTTTGTTCCCAAGCATACCAATCATTATTTTCATTTCCACCTTCAACCTGATGCGAAGAAGTCCCCACACCCCATAAAAAATTTTCAGGAAATTTTAGTTTTTTATTTGGCATTTATTTCTTAACAATCCTCTCCAAATTCCCTGGCATCCATTTTCGTAAAACTTCTGGGACTATAATTGAGCCGTCGGCTTGTTGATAGTTTTCCAAAATAGCAATCAATGGTCGCACTGATGGCAAGGCTGTGTTGTTCAAAAGATAGGCGAATTTTTTGTTGCCAGCTTTATCTTTGTATTTTACATTAAGTCGCCGTGCTTGCCAATCAACAAAATTTGAAGCCGATCCTGTTTCACCCCAACGATCAAGTCCGGGCATCCACGCTTCTAAATCAAAGGCGCGATATTTTCCTGCCGCCATATCTCCTGTGCAAATTTGTAATTTACGATAGGGCAAGCCAAGTTCGCTATGCATTTCTTCAGAAATCGCCACCATCTCTTCTTGCAATTTTGTTGCCTCATCAATATCAGCAATCGAAACAACCACTTGCTCAATTTTCATAAATTCATGGACACGATATAATCCCTTATTGTCTTTGCCATAATCACCAATTTCACTACGATAGCAAGGAGAAAAACCACAAACCTTAATCGGCAACTTTGCTTCGTCCAAAACTTCATCGGAAAAATAAGCTAAAAGTGATGGCTCGGCCGTGCCAACCAAAAATTTCTTTTCCTTGCTTTCTTGTCCGTCCATTTCCTTATCTCGCGTGGCAATTTGATAAATATTGTCACTAGCACTATCATAATCTGTGCCCTTAAAATAACCACTGCCAAATAAGGCAAAACTTTTTATTAGCGTTGGTGGAATAATTGGTGCATAACCTTTTTCTACCATCTTATTGAGTGCATACATCATCAGCGCCATTACTAAAAGTGATCCTTCATTTTTTAAATAATACCCGCGATAACCAGAAACTTTTGCTCCTTTTTCAAAATCAACCAAATCCAAATCTTCTGCCAGTTCTATGTGCGTCTTAGGCTTAAAATCAAACTTGCGAATTTCGCCTTTTTGATAAACTTCCACATTACCACTTTCATCTTTTCCAATTGGCGTATCATCTGATGGAATAGTTGGCACTAAAACCATTAACGCATCAAAAAAATTTTTAATATCTGAGTATTCTGGCTCGGCTTTGGCTATTTTTTCTTTTACTATTTTTCCTTGCTCAATAGCTATCTTTCGTTCATCATCAGTTTTACTCGCCTGCATTAATTCTTTTAATTTATTTTTTTC
>JBAXHR010000192.1:0-1510 GCA_037138835.1 Candidatus Moraniibacteriota bacterium
CTATTATACTTGTTTTTAAAATTGTGTCAATCAAAAAATCTGTCAGAAAATAATTATACCAAAAATAGCCAACACAAGGGCAAAAATAATAGTGAGCCACGGTTCCCTTGACAAAGATTTGATTTGGGTGTACAATATAAAGTCAGTACATTGACAACTATTGGGTTGTTTGTTTATCTGTCACGGCAGGAAGTTATCTTCAGACAAGATATTTCCCTGCTTTGACAGACAAGAAAAACAATATTAACTCAAAAAAATACTACCATGCAAAAAACACTAACAACCGTAATCTATGTTGCAATTTCCATGTTTTTAGCGGTTTGCCACAAAACTCTTGACTTCTCTTTCACTTCGGGAGAGTGGGATTTCGCATATTTTAATGTGTCTGAACCAAGCGCATTTTTCGAGTGGATATTCCTCACTCTCGGAATTTTTGCTGCGATATCCTTGGCGACTTTCTTGAGAAAAAAGAACGATCTGAAAAGGATAATTGCAGTCGCGGGTATCGCGGGATTTATTATTATCCCGACGATTTATTTCGGGATGATAGTCATTTTTTACCCAGAAAGTTTTTGGGTAGCTGAATTTTTAGAGAGCTGCCGAGACACTTACAGGGCAACTGCAATAATTACCATTTTCACTACCACCATCGGGTGGTACAAGGCAAAACAAGAAATAAAAGCGGAAGAAGTAGAGGAATAAACTTCTCTTCGCTTGTATTTCAAAACGACCTCTCATAGTGCAACTATGCAGAGGTCGTTTTCAATTTCTATCCACTTTTATTCCGAGTTTCTCCAAGATATGTCAATGCGCCTATTCCTGGAGCATTGTTTATATGTTTAAATGCTTGCATGCTTAGATGATGAGACACCTTAATCCAAAAACTGCATATATTTCAAGAAGTCCTCATAGATATGCAAAGCATTTTCAGCAGCTTCGCGATCAATTTCAAAATCAGCTTCCTGCACAATTTGATTGCGCAATTTGTGAATATCACTAAGCGTTTCCTTGTGACCTTCCATATGCATTTCGCCAACTTGCTCCAATTTCTGGGCCAAGTTTTCGCCGCCATAACCAAGTTTTCCAATCATCTCCGCCACCAAGGCATCTGCTTCAATAATAGCAACTTTATATTGTGAAACATTCCCGCTTTCCAAACGTGCCACAATTTGATCAAAACGTTTTCGCATCTTATTGACCGATACACTCGGAATATTTTCCCCTTTTGTGCCAACTCGATAATGCCAAGCGACATCCCGCAAAATCAAAAGCAGCACAATGTCCACAAAAAGCACGCCGCAATAAATGCCCAACAAAATTTTCAAACCAAAGACAAACGGACTGTGATAAAAACCCGCCAGTGCGCCGTAAAATGCCTCAAACAAAATTACAAAATCATAGTCCATAAGCTCTTTTATTTTTAATCCGTCTTATTTGTCTTATTCTTTGTTACAGAGACTTAGCCTTTTCAAACGCATCGGCAGCGTTCAAAATATTTTCTTCGTCAAAC